>JANXTQ010000004.1 GCA_025352305.1 Actinomycetes bacterium | reverse complement strand
CGAGATGCTTGGGCAGAACGTAGACCTTCTTTTCGTACTGCGCCGTATTGGTGTAGAGCTCAATCTGCGCCATGGTCTGATTGGTGAACGAGTTGCTCATCACGAAACTGGGGTGACCAGTGGCGTTGCCGAGGTTCAAGAGACGACCTTCTGACAACACAATGATGCAGCGACCGTTAGCAAAGGTCCACTTGTCCACTTGAGGCTTGATGGTTTCGCGCGTGACGCCGGCGAGTGAACTCAGTCCGGCAATATCAATCTCGTTGTCGAAGTGACCAATGTTGCCCAGAATCGCCTGATGCTTCATCTTTTGCATGTCGTCGACGGACACGATGTTTTTGTTACCCGTAGCGGTGATGATGATGTCGGCACTACCAATCGCGTCGTCGAGGGTCGTGACTTGGAAACCGTCCATCGCGGCCTGCAGCGCACAGATTGGATCGATCTCGGTGATGATGACCCGTGCGCCTTGACCGCGCAGCGACTCGGCCGAACCCTTTCCGACGTCGCCGTAGCCACACACGACGGCGACCTTTCCACCGATCAATGTGTCGGTGGCACGGTTAATTCCATCGATAAGTGAGTGACGACAGCCGTACTTATTGTCGAACTTCGACTTGGTCACCGCATCATTGACATTGATTCCCGGGAAGAGCAATGTGCCGTCACGCTGCATCTCATAGAGACGGTGCACGCCGGTGGTGGTCTCTTCGGAGACACCGACGATGCCCGGAGCCATACGAGTAAAGAACGTTCCGTCGCGCTTAATCATCGAAGCGAGGAGCTCCAAGATGATGCCGTACTCTTCGGTGTCAGCAGTTTCGGGGCCCGGCACGAATTCGGCCTTTTCGAACTCCACGCCCTTGTGAATCAGCAACGTGGCGTCGCCGCCGTCGTCGAGGATCATGGTCGGACCGTCAAAGCCCGGCCAACGAAGTGCTTGTTCGGTGCACCACCAATACTCCGTCAAACTTTCGCCCTTCCAGGCAAATACCGGAACTCCGGCCGGTGCATCAACGGTGCCGTTGGGTCCGACAACGGCCGCGGCAGCGGCGTGGTCCTGGGTGGAAAAGATGTTGCAGCTCACCCAGCGCACGTCCGCGCCGAGCGCGACCAGCGTTTCAATGAGAACTGCCGTCTGAATGGTCATGTGCAGTGAGCCCATGATTCGTGAACCGGCTAGAGGCTTGGAGGTTCCAAACTCACGGCGCATGGACATCAGTCCCGGCATTTCGTGCTCGGCGAGTGTGATCTCGGCGCGGCCAAAACCGGCGAGTGACAGATCGGCGACTTTGTAGTCAAAATTGGCAGAGGTCATGTTTCTCCTAAAAATTCGTAAAAGGATAGGTACATCGGGCGCCGACCTCTGTCGTTTGAACGCCTAGATGAAGTGTAGCGCTCGTGACGTGAGACCTAGGCGCCGTGTCGAAATTCAACTACGTCACCGTCGCGCATCACGTACTCCTTACCCTCTATGCGGGCCTTGCCCACCGAGCGTGCCGCCACGACGGATCCGGTCTCTACGAGATCGTCAAAACCAATTACTTCGGCCTTGATGAAGTTCTTTTGAAAGTCAGTGTGAATCACTCCCGCCGCTTCGGGTGCAGTGGCTCCGACGCGAATTGTCCACGCCCGCGTCTCTTTAGGACCGGCGGTCAAGAAAGTTTGTAGGCCGAGAGTGTAAAAACCTACGTGAGACAGTTGTGCGAGACCGGATTCGCTTTGGCCGTAGGACTCCAGGAGCTCTGCCGCCTCGGCGTCATCGAGACCGGCGAGTTCGGCTTCGAGTTTTGCGCACAACACGATTGCCGGAGCGGGCGATACGGAGTCAATGAGTTCTTTTTTGCGCACGTCATTAGTCAAAGTCTCTTCGTCCACGTTAAAGACGTAAATGAAAGGCTTATCGGTCAGTAAATGCAGTTCGTTGAGCAGAGTTCGATCCAGCTCTTTACCCACCGAGGAAATCACTCGGCCCGAGTTCAAAACCTCACGGGCCTTATTCATTTCACTCAGTCGTGTCGCGGCGTCGCCCACACCGCGTTTGGCGTCCCGTTCGATTTTGGAAGCGGCCTTTTCGACACTTTGCAAGTCGGCGAGGATCAGTTCGGTCTCAATGGTCGCCACGTCGCTGGCGGGATCGACGCGCCCATCCACGTGCACGACGTCATCGTCGTGAAATGCCCGCACAACTTCACAGATGGCGTCGGACTCACGAATGGCCGCCAAGAACTGGTTTCCGAGACCTTCACCTTCACTCGCGCCGCGAACAATTCCGGCAATGTCAACGAAACTCACGCTCGCGGGCAACGTCTTTTCGGAGGAAAAAATTGTGGCGAGAACGGCCAAACGAGCATCCGGAACCGCCACCACGCCGACGTTGGGTTCAATGGTTGCGAAGGGATAGTTCGCGGCGAGGACTTCATTGTCCGTCAGGGCGTTGAACAACGTTGACTTGCCCACATTTGGTAGTCCGACGATGCCAATTGAGAGTCCCATAGAGCGACGAGGTTACTCAAGGCCGGCACAGCACCATGAAGTCACGTCTAACATCAAATTCGTGAGCTCCGTAGCGAACACCGCATGGATTGAACATATTCGCGCCCTGGCGGCCGAAAAAGACGCCGTAATTTTGGCGCACAACTACCAAATGGACATCATTCAAGACGTGGCCCATCACGTCGGTGACTCACTCGGCTTGTCCCGCATTGCCGCCAACGCCACCGAATCCACGATTATTTTCTGCGGCGTCCATTTCATGGCCGAGACCGCCAAAATTCTCTCGCCAGACAAGACGGTATTAATCCCAGACGCGGCGGCGGGCTGCTCGCTGGCCGACACGATCAATGCCGATCAACTACGTGCGTGGAAGGCGCAGTACCCCGGGGCCGTCGTCGTGAGTTACGTCAATACGACCGCGGCGGTGAAGGCTGAAACGGATATTTGCTGCACGAGTGCGAACGCGGTCGCCGTCGTGGAATCAATTCCCGCGGACCAAGAAGTGTTGTTCCTGCCGGACCAGTTTCTCGGAGCCCACGTGCAGCGACTCACGGGGCGAACCAATATGCACATTTGGATGGGCGAGTGTCACGTTCACGCGGGAATCAATGGCGAGGAACTTAAGGCACAAGTTGACGCCGAACCCGACGCCGAACTTTACATTCACCCCGAATGCGGCTGTGCCACGAGCGCGCTCTATCTGGCGTCGAGCGGAGTAGTTCCGGCCGAGCGGACTCACATTTTGTCGACCGGAGGAATGATTGAAGCGGCGGCTACGTCAACAGCGCGCAAGGTTCTCGTCGCGACGGAAACGGGCATGTTGCACCAACTGCGACGAGTCAATAAGAAGACAGATTTTCAACCCGTCAATCGTGCGGCTGTATGTAAGTACATGAAGATGATCACGCCCGAGAAACTTGAGCGCTCCCTCACCCACGGCACCGACGTCGTGGAGGTTCCGGTCGACATTGCCGATCGCGCACGTCTCTCCGTCGAGCGAATGATCGCGATTGGCACTCCCTCACGTGTTGGCGAGTAGCGCACTTCCGCGACGACTCGCGGCTGCGGCGCCGAGTTGGTCCGTCGACACTGACGTCGTAGTGCTCGGCTCGGGTGCCGCTGGGCTCTCGGCCGCGTTGGCGGCACGTCCGGTGAGAGAAGTCGTACTCGTTACCAAAGACGCACTCGACGCCGGCAGCACGAACTGGGCCCAGGGCGGCCTCGCGGCGGTGCTGGATCCGAGCGACGGCATTGAGAATCACGTGCGCGACACGATTGAAGCGGGAGCGGGCCTGTGCGATGAAGCCGCCGTTCGACTTCTTGTCAGTGAAGCACCCACGGCCATTTCGTATCTGACCCGCCTCGGAGCATCGTTTGATCAAGTGGCGGATGAGGGCGTGGCGCTCACTCGCGAGGGCGGTCACTCACATCGGAGACTTGTTCACGCCGGCGGCGACCGCTCCGGAGCCGAGGTTCAGCGCACTCTTGACGAGTCAGTGCGCTTGGCGGGAGTAAAGGTTATTGAGCAGGCTTTTGCTCTCGATCTAGAAATCGGTCGTGACTCAAAGGGGCAACGGTGCGCCGTTGGAGTGCGCGTTGCGCTACTGGACGAAGCCGGCCACGTAGAAAGTGTCGGGGTCATTACCGCACGCGCGGTCGTCATCGCGACGGGTGGCTACGGCCAGGTGTACGCCTCAACGTCCAATCCACCCGCCGTTACCGGTGACGGCGTGGCGATGGCGATGCGAGCGGGAGTTGCGGTCAGCGATATGGAGTTCATTCAGTTTCACCCCACCGTGCTGTGGCTCGGCGCGGACGCAATCGGGCAACAAGCACTGATCTCTGAGGCCGTTCGCGGCGAAGGGGCGAAGTTGGTCGACGCGCGAGGCGAAAGTGTCATGGACGGTCGCCATCGCCTCGGAGACCTCGCTGCGCGAGACGTTGTTGCTGCGGAAATTCATAAAGTGATGGCGCGCAGCGTGGGCGGAATTGACGATCACGTGTTCTTAGACGCTCGAAGTATTGACCGCTTCGCTCAACGTTTTCCGACGATTACTGCCGCGTGCCTCGCAGCGGAGATTGATCCGTCGCGTGATCTGATTCCCGTGGCCCCCGCCGCGCACTACGCCTGCGGCGGAGTTCTGGCCAACTTGAACGGGGCAACGGAACTTCGGGGACTGTTCGTTGTTGGTGAAGCGGCGTGCACCGGCGTTCACGGGGCCAACCGATTGGCGTCTAACTCGCTGACCGAAAGTGTCGTTGCGGGAACGCGCCTCGGTCGCGACCTCAGTTGGTCGCTGCCGGAGCGCACCGACTACGTGGAATCGGTGGAGCAACCCGCCCTGCTTGATGCTGCGTGGCGTACGGAACTGCGCTCAGCAATGTCGAAGTACGTCGGCGTTCTTCGTACTCCGCAGGGGCTGCGTGACGCCGCTGAGTGTCTCGAGCGTTTGGCCGACAAATGTTCGTCAGACGTTGCGCCAACTCGGAGTTCCTTCGAGGCTACGAATCTGCTCACGATTGCAACGGCGGTCGTGGCGTCAGCGAGCTCGCGACATGAGAGCCGGGGATGTCACCGCAGGACGGATTACGTTGAAACCCTGGAATCGTGGCGACGTCATCAGAGCGTGCGTGACGTTGACGGAGAGTTGATCGTGACGTGACGGCATTACATCCGATCTCCGCGCTCACCCAGAGTCAACTTGTCGATCAGGGACTCGACCCGAAGCAAGTAAGCGCCGTGATTGAACGCGCGCTCGCCGAGGACGTGAGCGAAGTGGGCGACGTCACCACACTGGCAACGGTGACCGCATCTCAACGCTCGCATGCTCGGTACGTTGTTCGCTCTCATGGAACCATTGCGGGCGTGTGCGTGCTGCGAGCAGTGCTCGAATTAGTAATCGGGTCCGACGACTTGAATTTTCGCGAACGGGTCACTGACGGAGCGCAAGTTAACGAGGGCGACGTCGTCGCCGACGTCGAGGCCCCGACGCGACTGCTGCTTACGGCCGAGCGAACCTCGCTGAACTTGCTCGGTCACCTCTCGGGGATCGCCACGCTGACAGCACAGTGGGTCGAGCAAGTTGCGGGCACCGAAACGGTCATCCGCGATACGAGAAAAACGACGCCGGGCCTTCGAACGCTCGAGAAGTTCGCCGTTCGCTGCGGCGGAGCGCAAAATCACCGCATGAATTTGAGCGACGCCGCTCTCATAAAGGACAACCACGTGGCGGCGGCCGGATCGGTCGCCGCGGCGGTACAACTGGTACGTCGCCATGACGCGGTGATCACTGTTGAGGTTGAAGTGGACACCCTGGACCAACTTGAAGAAGCCCTCGACGCCGGCGCGGATCTCATCTTGCTCGACAACATGAATATCGATACGACGAAAAAGGCTGTCGACATCGTGGCGCTGCGTCGAAGTAGCCACGGTCACGCCGTCATATTGGAAGCCAGCGGCGGACTGACGCTCGCCAATGCTCGCGCCGTGGCCCTAACGGGCGTCAACTTCCTGGCCGTGGGCGCCCTCACGCATTCGGCGCCCACGCTCGATATTGGTCTGGATATGGACCTGTAACCAACGATGCCCCGACATCCTTTCCGTCGGTAATAATGCTGGTTAAGCGCTTTTCCGGGTCGGTCGGTGAGGTTGGATATTCGTGAGACGTCAAATGCCAGCATGGGGTTCGTGGGCTCTGACG
>JANXTQ010000039.1 GCA_025352305.1 Actinomycetes bacterium | reverse complement strand
CCTTGAACGTATGGACAACGTCCACCGGCGACAGATGGTCCTATCAGAGCGATGCGCGGTCACCAACATTTGTCGCATGGCGAAGCGGATTGAGTCAATGACGAATCTCGAAGCGAGCACCTGCGTATTGATCACGTTGGCGCAGTAACGTGCAAGCGCTATTAACGGCAGTATCGGGTAAGTCCGCAGGAATACTCATCCTCGTGATCTACGGATTCGTGTTTTTCGGAATTCCGCTGTTGGCCATTATCGAAGTCTGTCGAACTTTGCGTGGCGGTTCACGAATATTTTGGTTGGTCTTCATCATCGGCGGATTTCTCATCCTGCCGATATTGGGGCTCTTCTTCTCCGCGATATTTTTTATTTTCAAGAAGCGATTCGTTGCTGCCCAACGTCGATACCGCAAGCCCTAACTTTCGTTACTGCTCCGCGGTCCGGCATGTCTGACGAGGGCCGAACGTAACTGAGCGATAACCATCAATGCGATCTCTGCGGACACACCTCGCACGTAGAACTAGGTGGTTTGTAGATCCCGATTGAACATCGTTACGCGCCCCATCGAATCGAGACTCCTCGATATCGAGGACCATTGGCAAAGGCGCTTAAAACTGAGCGTCCGCGCCTCTTGGCGGCAGCGCTACTTCAAGACGGCGGCGATGTCCGCGCCCATGACTCGCGAGAGAAAATGGGTATAAGAAAACGTCAGGTGATCCGCGTCGCTATAGACAATGAACGAACCAATCACCGGTGAACACCATTTCGTGCAGAGCCACGGGTGCGTCTTGATGTACGCCACGTGTTCAAATTTCGTCGCCGAAATTTCACCCGCCGTGAGTGCCGGGGCGAACCAGTTGGGATCTTTGACCGCACAGCGATGAACCGACGTGACGTGCACCGACAAGCAGGCGGGAACCGAGCTATCAAAGGTGACTGAATCCTCAATCACCGCGACTTTGGTGTTTTTGGTTTTCAGTGCGTGGATGGTCTGCTCGTATCCGACTGCCCACTCAGCATTAGTGAAAAAGACGGTGCGGCTCTTCGGAATGAGGGTGTTTCGACCCGAGAGCAGTACCAGCGCCGGCTTAAGTGACGTGATCTCTCGAACAATGTTCGCGCGAAAGATATTGCAGTTCTTCGGATCCCCCACTTTGACGTAGTGAAGATCCAACTTGGCCGGAGAGCACAGCCCCAACCAGGCCAGGACCAGTCGATAGTGATGAGCGCTCGCAAACGGAGCGACCGCGGGTAGCCACATCAGAGCGTGAGAATCGCCGAACAACACAATGGTGCGCGAAGCGTGACGATCCCCATAGACGCACGCCGTCACTGATTCACAGAATCCATCCACCACCCCGCGCGTTGGAAATTTGGCCCATGAGAAGTCGCCGCCCGCGTGAATTATCTCGGCCTGAACAATCGCACTGAGCCGACTCAGGTGAGCTGAATTGGCCACTAATTGGCGAACTTCCGCGCGCGGGGCCGGAGCGGGAGTGGTCGTAGCGAACGCTGCGGCACCGCCCACGGTGCTCAGTACTACGGCGAGAGCCGCAGTTCGACGGCCGCATTTCACACGGTGAGATTAACAAAGTGCGAACGGATTTACTCTGCACGACGGAGCGAGATGTGTTCTCACTTACTCCCCGCTCAACAATGAGTGCCATGATGCACGCAGCGAAAGGTTCCCGTGGGTTCATTAAATTTGACCAAACTGTCCGCGACACTTTCGGGTGCCGGATACGTCGTGAGTGACGCGAAGTTTGAGAACCGCGACGTTCTCGTGGCACGGCGCTCCGACTTCAAAGTGCAGTGGATGTTGACGCGGTTGCACACATTTGTCTTCGCCGTTGACTTCGCCGACGAGGTGCTCAGCGAGGAGTTGCTCGATCGCTACGTGGACGTCGCGTCCGGCTACGCCATTAAGTCCAAGGGCGGACTACCGCGCGGGCTGCAAAGCGGCACGGCTGCTGTGGTCGTCGCCATCAGCACGAATCCGAGCGCCGAAGCCCAGCAGTGGGCGTCACGCCAGCGCGGTCGTCGTTTTGCGGCGACAACTTTTCCCGTGATGCTCAGTAGCACCACGGGAAAAGTCACTCACCCCGGACCGGCCGTTATCGGCGCCATCTATAACAGCCACCTTCGTCGGGTGGCCGATGACGTCGTCGGCTCAGCCTTTAGTACGCCTTAGAACCAACTCGCGATCGTGTCGCCAATGCTCGAGAGGTCCTGACCGAAGCTCGTAAACGCTCCGCCGATCGCCGAGATCACCGATGATGAGAACCCGAGGTCACCGAGCAACGTGCCGATCGCCGAGGCCACGTCGTTAAAGACGCTGGTGAGCGCCGCGGCGATCTGCGCGGCGGTGTCCCCAATCGCCTTCAACACACTGGCGACCGCGGAGTCGATCTCGTTAAAGACGTCCTTCAGCGCTTGAGCGATCTGATCAATCGTGTAGCCAACGTCCGAAAGGAACTGGGCCACCGCTTGGTCAGCCAGATTGAACGCATTCTTGATCGCGCTGGCCACGGCGGACGCCGCGTCACCGAGCGACTTCAGCAACGACACAATGCTCGCGACGGTGGCGTTATAGACATCAGCCAGTGCCGTGGCAATCTGTTGCAGGGTCGCTCCAATGACGTTCAGTGCATCGATCAGCGCCGTTTGAGTCAGGTTGTAAATGTCCTTAAGAGCCGACGCAATCTGATCCACCGCGTAGTTGAGACCATTCAAGATCGTCGCCACGGCGTTGGCCGCCAGGTTGAAGACGTCATTTAGGCCCGCCACGATCTGATCGACCGTGTAGTTGATGGCCTTTAGGACTGAAGCAACGGCGGCCGCTGCTTCATTAAAGACGTCTTGGAGCGCGTGGCCAATCTGGTCAACGGTGTCACCAATGGCTTGAAGGACCGAGGCCACGGCCGCGTCGGCGTAGTTCCAGGCATCCATTAACGCGCCGGCCACTTGGTCAACGGCGTAGTTGATGTCCTGCATCAGTGCGGCCGCCTGCGCCGCGGCGTAGTTAAAGACGTCCTTTAGGACCGTCATTACCTGCTCGGCGTCGTAGGCCAGTGAGTTCAGCACTCCAATGACGTCTTGAACCGCGAGGTTGAACTGATCCACGAGGAAGTTGGCCATCTGCACCGCGGTGTAGCCCGCTTGCTCCAACGCGGAGATCGCGGCGTTGTATCCGCTCGTGATCGCCGAGCCCAGAGCGTCAAAGCCCGAGACAATCGCACCCGCCGCGGCGTCGTACGCACCAGCCAGCCAATTGCCCGCAGCCGTGAATCCACTGTTCACGTAGCCCGCCACGGTGTTGTACGCACCGGTTAATGCGGCGCCCGCTTGAGCAAACCCCTTCGCAATGGCGGTGTAGGCAATGGTGGCGCCTTGGGCAATGTAGGTACCAAGGTCAACTAGTCCGGCGTAGATCTCGGGCCCGTACTTCGAGATAACAATCGCTAGACCGCCACCGATAATTCCGCACGCCAGGGCACCCACGCCCTCGGTCAATGCGAGACATCCGACGGCGAAGGCGAGTCCCACCGTGTCGCCAATGCACTGGCTCAGTGTCGAGCCGGTGCCGTTCGCGTAGGAGTTGCAGTCCGAGTAGGTGACGTACGCGCTCAGGGCAATACCTATGACGCCGAGACCCTTACCGAGCACGTCAGCTTCCGCGCCACCGGACTCGCCAGCGATCTGTTCAAGTTCGGGTGCCGCGTCAGCGACTTCAGCCATTGCGGGAGCGGCGGCTTCTTCAGCGACCGCAAAGAAGTTCTTAACCGAAGCAATGACCTTGGGCGCATTGTTTACGAGTGATCGAACGGCTCCGCCACCCTTGATGGCGTATCCGACATCGGCGGTCACATTGGCGGACTCTTCGGAGTGACCCATGAACGCTTCGTTGATAAACGATGAACTGAGACCCGTCGGGTCCCACTGGGTCGTGGGCTTATCGCCCGCGTAGATGTACGGTGAAACGGCCGGGTCACCAATCTGCTGAGTAACGGGGTCGCGCTGGGTAAATCGGCCCGTCGTCGGGTCGTAGTTGCGCGCGCGCAGGTCGTAGAGACCGGTCTTTTCATCACGCAGTTGGCCGAGGAATAACAGGTCAACGTTGAGCGCGGAGACCGGTGTATCGATCTGTGTCGTCAGTACCGTTTCGGTGGCGTTGCCCCACGCGTCGTAGTTGTAGGTCTGAAGAATCTGGCCGGCCTGATTGGACACGGCGGAGACCGATCCGCGTACGTCCGTACTCAGATAGAAGGTCTCGCTCGGCGTCTGCATCGCGACCGCTCCGGCGCCGTAGATGTATCGACGCGTCAAGTTCGACGCAGCGTTGGTCTCTTCGGCGAGCAGCGGCACGGCACTACTGACGTCCCAGCGATAGTGCGTAGTGGAGGCACCCGATCCAGTAACCACGCGTGAAACGCGGTTGCCGTCGCCGTCGTAACTGTAAGTAATGGTGAAGCTGGGCGCAGAAACCTGAACCAACTGATTCGCGGCGTTGTAGGTGAACGTGCTCGTCACCGAGTTGACGGTCGCACTAGTCGTGTTGCCCGAACTGTCGTAGCTGTACGACGCGTTGGTGCCACCAGTGGAGTTCGTCAGTTCGTCGACGACGTTGTAGCCGTAGGTGGTGGACGCCGAGCTGAGCTGATTGCCCACGGCGTCGTACGTAGTGGGGTTGGACGACGTTCCCACGTCGGGAACGTTGCCCACGTAGCCGCCGGCCGCCGAGGGCACCGATGACGGCGTGGAAATTCCCGTCGCTGTTCCGAGCAATCCGTTGGAGTGAGGCGAACCAATCGCGGACTCGGTGCCCGGACTGCACGGGTCGGTGGCATTCGTAGAGAGGGTCGCGGCCGAATTGGTCGACGACTGTGCTGAAATGCGGTTGTTGGCGTCGTAACCGTAGGAGTTCAGCGTGGTCGTTGAGCCCGTCGTGGTCGATGTCGCCAGTGGGCTACCCGAAATGTCGTAACTACTGGCCGAGTAACTACGCAGGCTCCCCGCGCAGGTGAGCGACTGACTGGTGAGATAGCCCGCCGCGTTGTAGCCCTGGTTCAGCACGAGGCCGTTGGAGTACACAATGCCCGTCAACTGACGCTGCGCGTTACGAAGGTACGCAACGTGCACGTTGCCCGAATCGACCGTCATGATGTTGTGCTGGTCGTCGAAGCTGTAGCTAACGTGCGCACCGCTCGGGTAGGTCTCGGTCATTTTGCCAGGCACCGAGTAGTCGTAGGAGAAGTTGCCTTGCGTCGAATTGGTCACCGAGGTCACGTTGCCAGTGGCGTCGTAGGCGTAGTTCGTAGTTCCCGTCGTCGGATCGGTCATGGAGGTTCGTTGACCCGCACCGTTGTAACTGTCGAGCACCGTGATACTCGCGTGAGCCGCCTGAGAGTAAACCGTTTGGGTCCGTAGCCCCTGGGCGTTCAAGGTGAACGTCGCCGTTCGCCCGTCGGGGTCACTTTCACTCACGAGGTTGTTGCTCACGTCGTAGCCGTAGTTCCAACGCTGGCCGTTCACGGTCATGGAAATTCGCTTGTTGGCGGCGTTGTAGCCGTAATAGGTCGTGTGGTTTTTGCCGTCCGTGACGCGCAGCAGATTGCCCGCCGCGTCGTAGCCGTACGTGGTCGTTCCCGCGGCGTTGGTAACCGTCGCCATGCGTTCGTTCGCGTCGAAGCTAAATGACGTGGTGTGACCGGACGAATCGGTGCGCGTCAGGATGTTGCCCAGCGGGTCATAGGTCGTCGAGGACGTCTGACCGTCGAGGGTGCTCGACAGCAACTGATTGTTGGGGCCGTACGTATTAACAACGTGGTGACCCGCACTGTCGTCAGCGCGAATCACGTTGCTCGCGGCGTCAAAGGTGTAGGTCGTAATGAGTCCCGCGGGATCCATGCTCGAAATTTCGCGCCCGGTCGTGTCGTAGAGATACGTCGTGGCGTTGTCGCTCAGTAGGTCGCCCGAAGGGTCAAAGGTCTTAACGTCGAGGGCGGTTCCACTGACGTTGTAGGTCAGCGACGCTTCGTTCCAGGCAAAGTTGGTCGAGTTGCCGTTAGGCAGCGTTGTCGAAATCAGCGTGCCGGCGTTGTCGTACACACTGGTCGTTACCTGGGATCCAGGACGAGTAATCGTGAGCAGATTGCCGACTGCGTCGTAGGTGTAGGTCGTTTGAAACGAACTGTCCAGACCGGCATTGGTGTTACCGCGCGAGTCGGTCAGTACGAGCGGCTGGCCCGCCTCGTTGTACTGAGTGATGGGTCCAAGTCCGTTAAGCGCGTGATGGGTGAGATCAAAGGTCACGTAACCGGTGGAATTACCCGCCGCGTCGTAGTGCCACTGAATAATTGACGTCGGCCCGTCGGTTTCACTGCGCTCTCCGAGGGCGTTGTACTTGTAGTTAGTCGCATTCAGCAGCGAACCGCCGGGAGGAGTCGTACGAGTCAACTGCACCCCGGTGTAGCTGTAGGAGGTGACGTTTCCGTTCGCGTCGGTTTGGCTAATCAGCTGGTGCAGCGCGTTGTAGCCGAATTTGCTGATCGCGTTCACGCCGTTTTTAAACGGCAACGACTGAGTCAAGATGTCGCCCGCCGAGTCGAAAGTCAACGTTTCAATTTGGTCCAGCGGATTCTGAGTGGACGAGGCGTCGAACTGCGAGTTATAGGAGAAGGTCGTGCTCGCGCCGTCCGGTGAACTCTGAGAGACGAGCGCACCGTTTAGGTACTGGTCAATGTAGTTACCGCGCTCGAGACCGTTGGCGGTGTGAACCAGCGCACCGCGAGTAGACAGGTGCGTCGCACCATTCCAGGCGTAGCTGTCATCAAAGCGAGCTTGCGAGCCGAGGCGCGCAGCCCAACTCACGCGAGGTCCGTTGTAAGCGACGTCGAGACGCTGTGCTCCGTTGGGATCGCTCATGGCGGTCAGCCCACCGGCGCCGTAGTTGTAGGTCCACGTTTGGCCGTTGGCGTCCACGTAGCTGGTGAGAACTCCGGAGTTATATCCGTAACTAACGCTTCGCGTTGGAGTGGACACCGAGTTAATGCGTCCGCTCGACACTGAGACATTGATGACGAGCGGAGTCGTCGCACGCTGGACGAGAACTTGATTCAGAACGCCGCTCACGTATTTAAAGGTGAGCCCCTGACCGCTGGCGGAGCGAAAGTTCAAAATGCGTCCACCGGTGGACTGCCACGTGACCCCGTCAAATCGCTTAACGGTGCAGGCGGTGCCCGCACACGACAGCGCCGTACGTGATCCGGGTGGAGCAATCCAGGCGCCGTGACCGTTGTTCACAAATATCAGACGTTGACCATCTTCACCGCGAACGCTGGCGCTTTGCCCATTGGCCGACACCGTTACGCCGGCGTCCAAAATACTGGTCCAACCGGGTCCGAAGAGTCCGCCGAGGGTGTCGAGTGAGTTGTAGTTGCGAACGAGGTTGAACGACTCTCCGATTCCCGCGACCTTGAGGTCCGTGTACGTCAGTTCGAGGGCGCCCGTTAGCGAGTTGACGTCGTTGATCGTTGACGTGGGATTTCTCGAATAGAGCGATCCACCGAAACTTTGAGTTACCGACGTGATGACGCTCGGCACGACACCTAGCGCCACGCCGAGGCGAACGTTAAAGGTGGCGCTGTCGACGGTTGTAAGTCCGGACGCCGACGCGCTTAAGTGAAGCGAGTTACCGGCCGCATTACTGCGGCATCCCGCAAACTCAGCGGTTCCCGTCGTCGTTGACTTCGGCGAACTAAAGCACGTCAGAGTGCCCGAAGAAATCGAGAGCGAAACGGTCGTTGCGTAGGGACCAACGGGGTTTCCGCCCGCGTCAGCCACGGTGACGCGCGGCTGCGTACCGTAAATCGAGTTGACAATACCGCCGTTGGGCTGAACGGAAAAGATCAGCTTCGCGGCAGATCCGGTCGTGACGTCGAAACTGCTGCTGCTGGCAATGAGCCCATCGGCGGCGGCGGTTAGTTGATAGCCCACTCCCACCTTGTCAATGGAACATCCAGAAAAAGACGCTTGGAAGGTCGAGCCGTTGACGTCGAGGGGGTTGGTCGCGCAGCCAAACGTGGCCCCACTCGCGCCCGAACCCGCCACGAGGGTGAGTTGGACCGAACCGCCGGCGTTCACGATGTTGCCACCCAGGTCTTCGAGCGCG
>JANXTQ010000262.1 GCA_025352305.1 Actinomycetes bacterium | reverse complement strand
AAGCTGACCCACCGTGACATGGGTCCCTACGTTCGAGGTCTCGGTTCGCTCAAGCCCGCGGAACCGCAAATCTGGCAGGACCCGGTTCCCGAAGCGACCGCCAAGCCTCTCGGAGCGAAGCGAATTGCCGATTTGAAATCGCGACTTCTCGATTCGGGCCTGTCGATTTCTCAACTCGTCACCACCGCTTGGGCGTCAGCGGCTTCCTTTAGAGGAACCGACAAGCGAGGTGGTGCGAACGGCGCGAGAATCCGTCTCGAACCTCAACGCAACTGGACGGTCAACGGACCGGCTGAACTCGCAAACGTACTGGCGACGCTTGAACGGGTTCAACGCGAGTTCAATGATGAGCACGGTGCCGACAAGGCCGTGTCGATGGCGGACCTCATTGTCCTAGGTGGCTGCGTGGGAATCGAACAGGCCGCCTCCAAGGCGGGCTTGGACGTTCACGTCCCCTTTAGCCCCGGACGCACGGACGCCACTCAAGAACAGACCGACGTTGAGTCGTTCTCGGTGCTCGAGCCGCGCGCCGATGGTTTCCGCAACTACGTCGGCAGCAACGCAACGGGTGTCGAAGAAGAACTACTGCTCGACCGGGCCGCGCTACTCACGTTGAGCGTTCCCGAAATGACCGTTCTGCTCGGTGGGCTACGTGTTTTGAACACCAACTACGAACACACGACGCACGGAGTATTCACGAAACGACCGGAAACTCTCAGTAATGACTTTTTCGTGAATCTGCTCGACATCAACACGGAGTGGCGGAGTGCCGCCATGTCGGACCGACTGTTCGAAGGACGAGACCGCAACAGTGGAGAACTTCGTTGGACGGCGAGCCGCTCCGATCTGATTTTCGGGTCCAACGCCCAACTGCGAGCGGTGTGCGAGGTCTACGCCTCAAGCGACGCGCAGAGCAAGTTCGTTCGTGACTTTGTGGCCGCGTGGAATAAAGTCATGAATCTCGACCGATTTGATCTGGACTGAAGCAATATCGACGAGTCGAACACCTGGTTAGGGTTTTCAAGGTAAGCCCGCCTCGCTTAACCGTAGACACGAATCACGGTGGGAGAAAAGTTGCATGTCGATGAGTCACGCTCACCTCTCACGGTCGCCCGTCGACGTAGCGGGTCGTCGCACGCTCGGCTCACTGTTGGCGATTGTGATGGTCGCAGTCATTGGTGGGACGTTGCAAGCCAGCGCGGTAACGAGCAGTGCATATCCGTATCACGCGTTGGCTCCGCTCAACTCACAACGGGCAGAAATACAAGCGGGCGAGGGCCAAGTGACGCTGCCCGTTTCCTTGCAGTCTCAGTTGTCGTCGTTGAGCACGTCGATGTACTACAAGAACTGCACCGTTATGAGCGGCTCGCACGTCTGTCAGTACGGTGACGTGCACGCCGCGACGACGCTCGTTTTGATGGGCGACTCACTCGCGATGCAGTGGGTTCCCGCGCTCAACTCACTGGGAAAGAAATTCCATTTCAAAGTGGTGGGCTTCATGCTGGGCGGATGCAACATTGCTTCGGCGCTGGTTGTATCGCTGGCCTATAAGAAACTAGAACCCCAGTGCACTGCATTTCGTCGAAGTGCCATCGCTGCAGTAAATCAACTTCGTCCGCAGCCGTCGCTCGTGATCTTGGGCGAAGCGCGATACCGAAAGTGGCCCGACGGTCGAAGCGTCACCAACGCGCAGTGGGGCAGCGCGATCGCGTCCACCCTTCACCAGATCCGTTCCAATCAAAAAGCCGTCATCTACGGCGACCCCGAGTGGACCATGTCGCCCACCACGTGTGTCGAACTGCATCCATCCAAAATCGCGTCGTGTTCGCTCCCACTCAGCAAAATCTTCACGCCGCAGACCGACGGGTTTAGTTCGATCGTGTCCGCCGGTGGATATCCGCTCGGCGTAGCGGGTGTGCTGTGCGACGTGAGTTGCCCCGTCATCACCTCGGACGACTTCACTCACGCCGATCAGTGGCACCTCACCGCTGCGTATTCCCGTGAGAGCGCACCCGCACTTGGGGCGATTATTGGGTGCGGTTACTACAACGTGCTCAGCGACAGCATCGCCAAGAAACTGCTCGGAGTCCCCAGCCAAGCGAAGCGAGCGGCCTGTTCTCACTATCTGTCATCGCGCGGATCTCCCTACTAAACCATGAAGCGTTGGAGTATGGTTCGTCCGGTCTGATGAAACTCACAAAGGCACAACATGACTGACGGCACTAACCCGGTTTCGCCTTCCGAAGGTTCAGCTCCTGCGGCTCGAGCGATCTATCAGATGCCACTGTTTTGGCTGGCTCTGCTCGTCGTCGCAGCTCTCGCGGGCACCGCTGGTTACGCGTTGAGTGGGAGTACCAAAACTCCCACCACTTTGGCTTCCACAACAACGAGTGCTGCGCCAACGACGACGTCGAGCAGCACTACTACAACGGCGCAGCTTTCCGGCTGTGCCCAAGATCAGTCCAAGACGTACGTCCAGGTCACCTCTGTCGCTGCTTTGTCTGGCGGCGCAGCGACCCTCGTTGTTCACCCCGTCACGCTGCACTGCGGCGGCCCCGATGATCGTCAGTATTTACCGCAGACTGATAACGAGACCATTACCCTTCTCTCGAACGCACCGATTGTCATTCTTGATCAGAACTTTGCTCCAATCGCCGCCAATGTCAGCGGACTGCAAAGTTACGTAACGGCCAATACTGACGGAAATATTTTCTTCGTAGATGGTCCGTTGTCGGCAGCTACCGGGCTTACCGCCGCGTTTCATCCCTAAAGCGCCGCTTCAGCGCCAAATCCTGCTCGTGCATTGTCAAAAAGTTCGTTAGGCGCAAGAGACAAAGCAGTTGGTACTGTCTGCTGATAGGGCACCCGCCCATACTCCAAGGGGGGTTGAGATGCATCGAATGCGCTCATTCATCGCCGTCATCGCGTCGACTGCTGCTGTGGCGACACCGCTCCTTTGGAGTGGAGTCGCATCCGCCGGCCCGCCGTCGTGGCATCTCACGAAAGTAATTGGACCAGCTTCGAGTGGAGAGATGACGAGCGTTTCCTGCAAGAGCACCACTCACTGCGTAGCGACCAATCTCGGCGGCTACATCTTTTCAACGACGAACGCGTGGGCGACGTACCACCGCGTTCGCGGACCCGGCGTACATCCGGCCACCAACATGAACGCCGTTGCGTGCATATCCACTTCAACGTGCATTGCCGTTGGAGGATGGGGGACGAGTACCTCGAGTTACGGGATCATTGATCGCACGACCAATTCGGGTGCCACGTGGGTTCCCGAGCATCCAACGACGACGTGGCCCTTATGGGCCGTTTCGTGTCCTACTGCCACGGTTTGTTACGCCGTAGGTGATCGAAACGGGCACACGGCGTACTGGATGAAGTCCACCAATGCTGGGGTGACCTGGGTTGCGCACATTGGGATTGACCCGACGATCGGCGTACTTGACGCAGTCTCGTGCAACGGTGCGAGTTTTTGTGCCGTTACCGGCTCCATTGCAACATCGGCGAACACGTCCAACGGCGGAGCCAACTGGTCCGACGGGTCTCTCGATTCAACGGTTAGATATCTCAACGGAGTCTCCTGTCAGTTGGCCAGCGAATGCGAAGCAGTGGGATCCACCGTCAAAGGCGCGGGTCTCGCTCTGCGATCGACCGACGGGGGACTCGGTTGGACGCAGATGACTGTTCCCTTGGGCGTAAGGAGTCTCGCGGGCGTTATCTGTGTGACGTCAAGTTTTTGTTACGCAGTAGGACGTACCGGGACTACAGACGAAAATGGTCACGGCGTCGTGCTCGTGTCCTTTGACGACGCAACATTTAGTGCGATGCCGATTCCTGGCGGGTCCAGCGCACTGCTCTCGGTGTCGTGCGTCACAACATCGCACTGCACCGCGGTCGGCGAAAACTCTTCGGGTGCCGACGTCATCTACACCTACTACTAAACGTTAGAGAAAGTCTCACAATGCCCCAGTACATTATTTCCTTCGACGAAGGTGCCATGACCTTTCCCATGTCGGAACTCGCTGACGTGTCTGATGCGGCTCATGGCGTAGTGAGAGAAGCTCAAGCAGCGGGTGCGTGGGTCTTCGGCGCAGGATTGACGGACCACGAACAAGCCAGCATCGTAAGCACGAACGGCGACGTCAAAAATGGTGGTCACGTAGCGAACAAGCAGTACCTCGGCGGTTTCGCTGTCGTGGACGTTTCGTCTCGTGACGAAGCGGTGATGTGGGCCGCCAAGATCGCCGTAGCGTGTCGCTGCGCTCAAGAGGTCCGCGAGCTGCTCCACGATCCCGACATGTAAGTCAGTTCGTCGTCGTCGACAGCCGATTGTTCAGCGGCCCCAAACCAATGATCCCGCTGAACCGAAATTCACGTGTGGAGCTTCACTACGAAGGAGAGTTTCACAATGGTGAGCAGTGATGTGTGGAGCGAGCAGGCTGCTGCGGTCTACGACTTCGACGCCGCGACCATGTTTGCTCCCGAGGTCGTTGGACCCGCGGTTAACTTTCTGGCTCGTTTAGCGGGTAATGGTCGTGCCCTCGAGTTCGCGATCGGAACGGGTCGTATTGCACTCCCGCTGATGCAAAGAGGCGTGCCCGTTACTGGCGTGGAACTGTCTCAGCCAATGGTGGCGCGACTACGAGAAAAGGTGACGGAAGACGAGATTTACGTAGAGATCGGCGACATGGCCACGACACACGTTGCCGGAGAGTTCACGTTGGTCTACCTCCTGTGGAACAGCATTGCGAATTTATGCACGCAGGCGGAGCAGGTGGATTGTTTCGCCAACGCGGCGAAACATTTGGTCCCCGGTGGGCGCTTCGTCATTGAACTTTTTGTTCCGCCGCTGCGGCGACTTCCGCCCGGGCAAACTGCCGTACCGTTCGAAGTCAGCGCCGCTCACACGGGCTTCGATACTTTCAACATTGCCGATCAAGAGTCATACTCACATCACTACACGCAGCGTGACGACGGTTCCGTTAGCTACAGCGTCGGCCATTTTCGCTACATCTGGCCCGCCGAGTGCGACCTGATGGCCCAGTTGGCGGGCCTGCAACTCGAAAGCCGGTTCGAGGATTTTCACGAGCGCCCCTTTACGTCCGAGAGCGAGCAACACGTATCGGTGTGGAGAAAACCACCGCTCTAAATTTCACCGGACGTTGATCTCGTTACGACGGCGTCGGGCTAAACAACTCCCAGTGGCCTTCGCAGACAACGTCAACAACTCCGCCCGACACTTTGATAGCGCTCTGATCGTCAATCACGTACGTCGGAACGGGAACTGTCGCCGCCCACTTCTGCACGTTCTCGCGAGAGTTGTCTTCGAAAATTGGATCGGGATTGTCGAGATGTACCGTCATCGCGAAATCGACTAATCCCGGTGCGCGCTCACTGTCCACGGCCATGTTGCTGCCGGCAGGAACAAACTGACGATTGAATTCGGCGTCGCAGTTATACGGCGTCATTGCGATACTGCCCGCACTAACTCCTACGTAAACGAGGTTGTCCAGCGACGGCGAGAGCTCGGCAAGTCCCGACTCGCGCATCCAGTGACACAGGTACAAAACGTCGCCGCCCCAAACCAATAGTGCATCAGTCACCTGCAGCGTGGGAAGCCAACTATCTCGTTGGGTGGTGGGAACTGCAGTCAGTTCCAAGACGCCCAACGACTTGCAACCCAGTGCGCACCGTGGCTTCTTTGACGCTCCGGTTATTGCGTCTCAAGCCATACGCGCTCTGCCTGGAAAAGGGTATATCGCGGTCGGAATGAATAGTGCGCTGCTTTCGGAAATCGGCTTGCCGAGCAGATCTACGAGCGCATCGCTATTGGTCGCGTTGGAGAGACCTGAAGAAGTAAGTAGAAGATCCATAACTAATCCTTTAGGTTGAACCACCGGGTGGAAGTTGGTTCGATTTCTGCTGATTTTCGATCTCATCAAAACATAGGTGGAGCGCCGTCTCATTTGGATCTCGGACCGCGAGATACTTGATCAGACATCAAGTGGTGTCAGCGATGGCGCGTGCAGTTTGTGCGAGACGTTGTTTTTTTGACTCTCCGCTACGAGTCGGTTCTAGGTTGAGAAAATAAATCTCGCCGCGACGCACTACCCGACACTCGCTCGTTGAACTATCGCTCAGCAGACGGTGATGTGAGAACACGACGCGCAGAGTTCAATTCCGACGCCCAAATCTTGGAGGATTTCGACGTTTTGCGGGCGCCAAATCTGATTGCACTAGGCGTACTACCCTCCTAAAAGTGAGCGCACGCGCTCGGACAGGGGCAAGGTCGATGACTTATCTCTCACTTCGTAGTCGTGGGTACCGGTCGTGGACGTCGATACTCGCGACGGTGGCCGTAACTGTTGGATCGTCGGCAGTTGCGGTGCGTGTGGCGGGAGCCGCAAACGTAGCGCCGGTCATCAACAGCGCGACTTTGTCGACAGTGACCCTGGCGCCAAACGGTGGCCCCGTCACGATGTCCGCGACGGTCACTGTTGCCAAGGGTACGACCCTTTCGGTCGTGCTCAATCCACCGAGCGCAACTCCTCCCGAGGTCTACACCTCCAAGTACGGCCGGGTCAAGGTCCGATTCCACTGGGATCGCGACTCCAATGCGAGACAAGCTCCCGTTCACTACACGGCGACCCTGAACGCTTCAACTAAGTACTCAGGCGGCACGAGTTTGCTCCGCACAATGGTGCTGCACGGTGAGGTCGAGGCCTATCACTGGACGACGGGCATCGGCGTCGCGAAATATCCGTTGCCTCCCGACGCCATAAGTTGCGTCACGGCGAAGTTGTGCGTGGTCGTGAGTTCGGCTGGTCGACTCGCACTGTTGAACGGCACCACGGTAACCAACATCAACGTGGGCGCAAGTCATTCACTGAACGCGGTCTCGTGTGCCAACACCACAACCATCGATTGCTTCGCGCTCGATGCTGCCGGAAATCTCATTCGCTTCAACGCGCACGCAAATACGTGGACGATTCGCTCCTTCGTGGGCGCGGGAACTGCGCCGCCGAACATGACGTCGATCTCTTGCGTCGTGACGCCGGGTACGAGTTCAGACGCAACGTGCATGGCAACCGACAATGCCGGCGAAGCATTTCTGGTGACATTGGCGAAGGGGATCATCATCATTAAATCCCTCACCCCTGTTATCCCGTCGGGCCGGTCGTACGTCTCGTGTGCCTCAGGCTTAACGGTGAACTGCACAGAAATCAACGTCGGCGGTGATTCATCGTTGTGGAACGGGATCTCCTGGTCCGCGGCGACAAACCGATTCGCTGATGGTGGCGCGAGCGAGGGCGGCGTGAGCGGACTCAGTTGTGACAGTAAGAAGAACTGCATCGCCGTCAACAAGAAGGGTGGCATCGGGTTATTCAACAGCTCCAACAGCGTCGTCCCACTTGGATGGGGACCGGTGGGCACTGTGCCAGCGGCCGCGCTCACCACTATTTCGTGCCCACTGAGCGACTTCTGCATAGTCGCAGACGCCAACGGGGAACTCTACAAAGTGGTTGTTCATCGGGGCGCGTCGACGTCCACTCCCTACATCAACTGGAGCTCCGCAGCGGCAAAATTTCCGAGTAGCGCGCTCGTTTCCTGCGCCGGACAAATGACCGCGAAGTCCCCACTGGGCTGCACCGCGATCAGTCGCGGAATTTACAAAGAAGCTGCAGGCAACGTCACGTTGATCAAGTAGGAATCGTGCCGTCTCGAAGAACTGCAGTGAGAGCAGTTCGACTACTGCTCTCACTGAGCAACGTCTCGCGCTGACGTCGCACTAACGATCGACCCAGCGGTGCTAGCCGGCAACGTTGATTTCAGGGCGCCGTCTTGATGGGTTTGCTCAGACTTCGGACCTCGTAAAAAGCGTTACTGCGCGTCAATGATGGGCAGATACTCTCGCCACGGACCAACCGCGTGTCGATAGTTCTTGGCCATGGTCTTTACGATCTGGTCCCAGTGGTTCAAGTCGTGAGCGACCCAGGTTGCCAAAAGTTGACTCAACGAGACAACTCCAAAATCGGGGTGACGACATTCACGACCCAAATCGTTCTCACTGACGAGCGATTCCAACTGAGCCAGATTGGTTTGTCGCGTGATGACAAAGTGGTCAGAATTTGATCCAGCGGCCACTGGTGATAGAGAGAGAACCCCGCTTCTCGATCAACGGGGCGAAATTCACTTGCCG
>JANXTQ010000178.1 GCA_025352305.1 Actinomycetes bacterium | reverse complement strand
TATTTAGCGACGCCAATGGAAATCTCGCAGGGTGGCGGAATTTTCAGAAGTGCCAATATTCCATATGATTCCAAAGATGATAAGGAAATCAAGAAAGTAAACCAACAAGTATTGAAAGCTTTCGGAATGATGCATGGTGCTAATCATACGGAGTTTATCAAATGTGATGATGATGGCAAAATCTATTTTCTGGAAACAGCGTCCCGCGTTGGTGGCGCTCATCTTGCTGCCAATTTTTCTTCTGCCGGCTCGTCGCGTGGGTCGTCGTCTCGGCGGTCTGTATCAGCGCGGACTCGAGCTCAACGCCGAAATGAACACGGTGATGACCGAGCGTTTCAATGTGGCCGGAGCCATGGTCGTCAAGATCTTCGGTCGACCGGCCGACGAGGTGGACTACTTCGAAAGTCGCGCCGGCCGCGTACGCGACATCGGAATTGAACAAGCCACCTACTCGCGATTCCTCTTCGTCGCGCTGACGTTGACGGCGTCGCTCGCCACCGCCTTCGCGTACGGATTCGGTGGACTCGCGGCAGTGAGCGGCACCATCTCCACTGGAACGGTGGTGGCGTTGACCGCATTTTTGGGTCGCCTCTACGGCCCCCTGACATCACTCAGTAATTTGAACCTCGACGTCATGACGGCTCTCGTGAGCTTCGAGCGACTGTTTGAGGTTTTGGACCTCGAACCCATGATTGTCGAGTCGCCAACGGCCCGAGACATTGGTCCCGGTCCGTGCACCCTCGAGTTCAACGACGTGTATTTTTCCTACCCGGCCGCCAGTGAGGTGTCGTTGGCCTCGCTCGAATCAGTGGCGGTCTTGGACGATACGCCGCGCACCGAGGTGCTCTTCGGGGTGTCTTTTAGCGTCGCTCCGGGCACGGTGACGGCCCTCGTTGGACCCAGTGGCGCGGGGAAAACGACTATCTCCATGTTGGTCTCGCGTCTTTACGACGTCACGTCAGGATCGGTCACCTTGAACGGGCTCGACATACGTGAGAGCACCAACCGCTCACTCAGTGAGACCGTGGGCGTCGTCACTCAGGACGCACACCTCTTTCACGATTCGCTGCTCGCTAATTTGCGTTACGCGAAACCGGACGCCACTGAAGAGCAAATCTTTGAGGCGCTGCGCTCGGCGCAGATCTACGACCTCGTTAGCTCCTTGCCCAAGGGACTCGATACAGTGGTGGGCGAGCGCGGTTACCGACTCTCCGGTGGCGAAAAACAGCGCGTGGCGCTGGCGCGCCTGCTGCTTAAGTCACCGCGAGTGGTGGTGCTCGACGAAGCAACAGCTCACCTCGACGCGGAGAGCGAAGCCGCGGTGCAGCGTGCGTTGGACGCAACCATGGCCGAGCGCACGTCCATCGTGATTGCCCATCGGCTGTCGACCGTTCGAAATGCGCACCAAATACTCGTGATCGATGGGGGACGAATTGTAGAAAGCGGAACCCACAGCGATCTCATGAGTCGTGCGGGGCTCTACCGCGATCTCTACGAAACGCAGTTCGCTCCACAAGAACAGATCGCCCCGTGAAAGTTCTACTCATCTGTTTCGCCAATACCTGTCGATCACCGGTGGCCGAAGCACTCCTCAGTCGAATGATGGTCCGCGAAAGTGACGTACAGATCCTCTCGCGCGGCGTCGCCGGTGGACCCGGCGATATCCCCGAACCCATGCAGCGAGCCCTCGAGCAAGCCGGCATTGAACTGGTTGGGGAGAGGGGTCTCCCCCTGGTCCGAGAAGAAGCTCGTAGCGCCGACCTACTTCTGTTTATGGAACGACGACTCCTGCGCGACGGCGTCGTGACGGATCCCACTTTGTGGCCTCGGAGTTTTACGTTGCGCGAGTTCGCGCGCCGTGGACTTAATAATCCGCCCCAGCGAGAAATGGAGAGCTTCGAGCAGTGGAGAGAACTTCTTCACTCGACACGAAGCCGAGATGAACTCCTCGGCACGGACTCTGTCGACGATGTGGCGGACCCCGGACTCAGCGGGACGAGCGAACAGTTCAGTGAAATGATTAGTTCATTGACGCAGGACGTGGCCAAGGTTGCTCCGCTGATCAGTGGCTGGAACTCCACTTCAGTGTGACGAACTTGTTGCCCAGCCACGTTGACTGCACCGGTCCGGAGTAGTTGTCGCTGGAGGTGAAGTTGACGGTGATTGCTGACGAGTGAATCAGTCCTTGCGGAACGAAATTGAGAACGAAGCGACCGTTTGGCACCGCGTTCAGTTTGATCGCCGAGAAGATGACCTCTTGGGTCTGGGAGGCAAAAACTGGCTGCACGGCCCGTTCCAGTGAGAGATGCTCCTCGGTGATGGCACCCGGTGCCGCGAAACCCTTCGGCAACCATTCGTAGAGTCGACCAATGTACTCACCAGCCACGTGCGAGTTGGTGTGATCCGGTCCGAGTGCGTAGGACGGCTTGGCATCAGCGGGCGCCGAGTTGTGCATCAGCACCGTGGTGGTGACGTACGCCGTGCCGTGAGAGTCAATTCGCACGTCGTAGGTCACCGAGGTGTGCATGAACCAGTCGATCTTGGCCGCTACGCCCGCTTCAATGGCGAGGTGCACCGTGTTGGGACTGTTCGGTCGCAGTGACCCGGAGCCACCA
>JANXTQ010000173.1 GCA_025352305.1 Actinomycetes bacterium | reverse complement strand
CCCGATCCCGGTGCAGAAGCGGTGGACCTTGGCGCCGGCTGGACTCCGCTCAAGCGGGCGCACCGCCTCGGTGAACTGTTGGGTCTAAAGGAGCTCTACCTCAAAGATGACACCCGAAATCCCACCGGTTCATTCAAGGACCGTGTGGTCTCGGTGGCGTTGTCGAGCGCTCGCCGCCTCGGATTTTCAACGGCCGCGTGTGCCTCAACGGGAAATCTCGCGACCTCGGTCGCTGCTCACGCGGCGGCGATTGGTTGGCCGAGCGTGACCGTTATCCCCTCGGACCTCGAGAGTTCCAAGGTCGCCATGACCGCGATATTCGGCGGCATCGTTTTGGCCGTGGACGGAAACTACGACGACGTCAACCGACTCTGTGCGGAGTTGGTCTCCGAGCACCCGGACTGGGCCTTTGCGAACGTGAACCTTCGTGCGTACTACGCCGAAGGCTCTAAGACGTTGGCCTTTGAAATTGCCGAACAGCTCGGTTGGCGCACGCCGGCCCAGGTGGTAGTGCCCGTCGCGTCGGGCTCTCAGTTGACCAAAATTGCGAAGGGGTTCCGCGAGTTGGACGTGCTGGGTTTGACCGAAGGAACCGCGCCGCGACTGTTTGGCGCCCAGGCGGCTGGTTGTTCCCCGATCGCGAGTGCTTTTTTCGAGGGAGCCGACGTGATTACTCCCGTACGCCCGAACACCATTGCGCGATCGTTGGCCATTGGTAATCCGGCCGATGGTCCCTACGTGCTCGACGAACTGCGCCGCGACGGCGGCGACTGTGGATCCGTGAGTGACGACGAGATCCTCGAATGCATTGGGTTACTCGCTCGCAGCGAAGGAATTTTCGCCGAAACGGCCGGCGGCGTGACCATTGCGTCACTTCGCCAAATGGTTAAACGCGGCACCATTGATCCCTCTAAGGCCACCGTCGCCATCATCTCGGGTCATGGACTGAAGACTCTCGACGCCGTTGTTGATATTGCGCGCGTGAGTGCCACCATCTCACCGTCGCTGGCCGACGCGCAGGAAGCTCTGTTGTTTCATCAACTCGTGGAGGCCGCCTCGTGAGCGTCACCGTCCGTTTACCCAGTCAACTGCGCGTTCTCGTTGGCGGTTCCAGTGAACTAGTCGTCGAAGCCGCCGACGTGCGAGGCGCCATAGTGGCCGCCGACGCACTGCACCCGGGACTCGCGCCGCGCATTCTCGACGACGAGGGCAAACTGCGCCGATTCGTCAATGTCTTTGTGGCGGACGAGGACATTCGCTTTCTCCAAGGGCTCGATACGCCCCTTTCCTCGGGCGAAACGGTCTCGGTGGTTCCGGCGGTCGCCGGAGGGTGCCACTAGCACTCGGTTCGAGCGTCTGCTAGCACTCTCGTAGGGAGAGTGCTAAGATCGTCTGCGCACTTAGATACGTGCGATCCCAGCAGGAGGAACCACTGTGGCAAAACTGATCGCTTTTGATGAAGAGGCGCGTCGAGCGCTGGAGCGCGGCATGAACAAGTTGGCTGACGCCGTTCGCGTCACCCTTGGACCAAAGGGCCGCAACGTTGTCTTGGACAAAAAGTGGGGCGCACCCACGATTACCAACGACGGCGTGTCCATTGCTAAAGAGATCGACCTCGAAGACCCCTACGAGCGCATTGGTGCCGAACTGGTCAAAGAGGTAGCGAAAAAGACCGACGACGTAGCCGGTGACGGAACGACGACCGCAACGGTGCTCGCGTGGGCCATGGTCCGTGAAGGCCTGAAGAACGTCGCCGCTGGCGCCAATCCGATGAGTCTGAAAAAGGGCATCGAGGCCGCAGTTGAAGCAGCTGTCCAGTCGCTGCACGACCTCGCCAAGGCCGCCGACACCAAAGAGCAGATTGCCCAAGTGGCGTCGATCTCCGCGGCGGATAACGAGATTGGCCAGATGATCTCCGAGGCGATTGACAAAGTCGGCAAAGACGGCGTCATCACCGTGGAAGAGAGTCAGACCTTCGGAATGGACATGGACCTCGTTGAGGGCATGCGCTTTGACAAGGGCTACATCTCGCCATACTTCGCCACCGACACCGAGCGCATGGAAGCGGTCATGGAAGACCCGTACATCTTGCTCGTGGGATCAAAGATCGGCGCCGTTCGCGACATCTTGCCGGTTCTCGAAAAAGTGATGCAGTCCGGTCGACCGCTCGTAATCATTGCTGAAGACCTCGAAGGCGAAGCACTCGCCACGTTGGTCGTCAACAAAATTCGCGGTACCTTCCGATCCGTTGCCATCAAGGCCCCGGGTTTCGGTGAGCGTCGAAAGGCCATGTTGCAGGACATCGCAATTTTGACCGGTGCCACCGTTATTGCCGAAGAGGTCGGCCTCAAACTGGAAAACACCACGGTTGAGTTGCTCGGAACCGCTCGCAAGGTCGTTGTCAGCAAGGACGAGACCACCATTGTGGAGGGCGCCGGAGCTGAAGAAGAGATCAAGGGCCGCATCTCACAGATCAAGGCCGAGATTGAGAACACCGACTCGGACTACGACCGCGAGAAGCTCCAAGAGCGTCTCGCCAAGTTGAGCGGTGGCGTGGCGATCATCAAGGTCGGTGCCGCTACTGAGGTCGAACTGAAGGAAAAGAAGCACCGCATCGAAGACGCGGTCTCAACAACCAAGGCGGCCATTGAAGAGGGTGTCGTTCCCGGCGGTGGCGTGGCATTGCTACGCGCCCAGGCGGACATTCTTGCGGCGGCCGACAAGTTGACCGGAGACGAAGCAACCGGTGCGCGCATGGTCGCACGAGCCGTTGAAGAACCGTTGAAGCAGATTGCGACGAATGCCGGACTCGAAGGTGGCGTCATTGTGGACAAAGTCCGCAACCTGGCGAATCCGACCGAGGGTCTAAATGCGGCGACCGGCGAATACGAGGACCTCATCAAGGCGGGTGTCATTGACGCAGCCAAGGTGACTCGTTCGGCGCTTCAGAACGCGGCCTCGATTGCGGCACTGTTTCTCACCACCGAGTGCGTCATTGTTGACAAGCCCGAAGAGAAGGCCCCGGCCATGGCCGGCGGTGGAATGGACGACTACTAAACACGTCGTTTCTTACGCAGTAGCAAACGCGGGGCCGTTACGGCCCCGCGTTTGTTCGTTGGGAGCTGCACCGTAATCTGAGGACCATGAGTACTCCCGAACCGCTGACGAACAACCAGGGCCTACACGTCGTGCACCTTTTTTGTCACACGACCGATTCGCTCGATCGAGACGAAGTAAAGACCGCGTTTGATGCGGCCGTCGCAGCGGGCGTTCAGGTGGTCAGCGTCGCCATGCTGGGAGCTAAGGCCGACATCTGCTTCATGTTGCTCGCCGAAGACCTCTGGGATCTGCGCCGCTTCCAAACCAACATCCAGAGCGCGGGTCTGCTCGTGAGCGAGAGTTACGTATCAGTCACCGAAGTGTCGGAGTACGCGTCAAAGATGCCCGCCGAGATGATCAAGGATCGACTGAATCCCGTACTGCCGCCCGAGGGACTGCGGGCGTTCTGTTTCTATCCGATGTCCAAGAGCCGTGGCGACGTGCACAACTGGTACTCGCTCACGTACGAAGCGCGCGAAGGACTGATGCGCCAACACGGCGAGTCCGGACGCAAGTTTCGTGGTCGCATTCTGCAGGTTGTCACGGGTTCCACCGGTCTCGACGACTGGGAGTGGGGAGTGAGTCTCTTCGGCGCTCACGTTGATGATCTCAAAGAATGCGTGTACACGATGCGCTTTGACGCCGGTTCGACGCTCTACGGCGAGTTCGGTGCGTTTTACACCGGAGTCGTGGGATCGCTCGACGAGGTACTCGACGCCACGACGTTTTAAGAGCAGTTGGTAGCGTCGCTCTTGTGAGTGAACCCATTTCGGAAAAGGCGCTTCGTCGTTGGGCCGAATCGCTCGCCGGGGTCGCTCGAACGGGCCTCGGATTTACCGAGAGCCAGTACGAACGAGAGCGATTTGAAGAGGTCCTCAAAATCGCGGGCGACATCAAGGCCGCGGCGGACGAGGGACTAGCCGACGCGGTGGACGCCCAGGGCCACATCGACGAATGGATGCGCCAAGTGGGATCCGGTGTGCCCGGCTACGCAACGCCCAAAGTGGCCGTCGGCGCCGCCGTTGCCAACGACAAGGGCGAGCTTCTTTTGATTCAGCGCGCCGACTCGGGGGTGTGGCTCTATCCGACGGGGTGGTGCGACATTGGTTACTCCGCTCCCGAAGTGGTCGTGAAAGAAGTAGAGGAAGAGACCGGCATTTTGGTGGAGCCGGTGCGGCTCATTGGAGTGCTCGACGGACTGCGTCTCGGCACGTCGCGAATCGCGCTGTACTCGCTGCTCTTTTTCTGTCGTCAAGTAGGCGGCGAGTTGAATCCGCACCCACTCGAATGTTCTGATGCGGGATGGTTTACTCGCGACAACATGCCGTCACCAATTCTCGGTGCGGACCGCTGGGGACCGCCGATTTTCGCGGCCATTGATGGCATTCATCTCGACGTCTTTTACGACACACTTCGTCGACCGGTCTGGCGCGGTGAGTCGTGAGCGTTTCGGTACAGATTGTGACGGAATCCTCCAGCGAACTTCTCGACGCCATGCACTCGTTGGTTCCACAACTGTCCACCTCGGCCGAGCCCATGACGCTGAGTGAACTGGGTGAAGTAGTTGCGTCGCCGGGTACGACTTTTTTCGTCGCACGCGACGAGACCGGAATTCTTGGAACTCTCACGTTGATCACGTTTCGCATTCCCACCGGCGTGCGTGCGTTGATCGAAGACGTCATTGTTGATTCCGGATCGAGAGGACTCGGAGTTGGTGAGGCCCTCACGCTGGCCGCTATTGAGCGCGCGCGCGACGCGGGTGCGACCTCAATTGATTTGACCAGTCGACCCAGTCGAGAGGCAGCTAACCGGCTGTATCAACGAATTGGTTTTGCCGTTCGCGACACCAACGTTTACCGATTTTCCGTAGAAAATGGACAGTCACAAAAGTAAGGGACTTCCTTCCGCGAATTGACCGGCAGAAATTGAGACGGGTCGATGACTGAATATTCAATTTTCATTGAGGATGCGGGGACGATCGCGATCAAATATTGCCGAGTTCGCCCTATGAATCAAAAGTATTCGGCCACGGAAAATCCGACGGAGGATCTTCACCCGTTCGCCCGTCGATAGCTTCACGTATGAAATCGGCGTGGCCAGTGTGACGCCCGTACTCTTCAATGAGATCGAATAGCAGCCGACGGAACGAGACGTGTCGGCCGTTCCAGCTGAGATGCGCCTCACGGTCGAGTCCACCTTCATTGACCGCTCGCGTGAATGAGTGGCGCGACCTCAGCACAGCTTGCATCCACATCGCGTAGAGAGACTGCGAAGAATCACTGTTGGCAGAGTTGAAGTCCCAGTCCTCGTCCTCGCTCCACGGTGCGGACTGCCACGGTTCCGGCATTGGTTCACCAAAAAGTTTCCGAGTAAAAATCTCGTCTTCACAGCGAGCGAGATGTTTCAATAGCCCGCCGAGAGTCAGGGTCGAAGAGGCCAATCGGAATCGCAAACCTTCTTCGTCGAGGTCGGCCACCTTGTACGCAAAAGTTACGCGCAGCCGCTCCAGTGTGGCCCTTACGTGGCTCAGTTCGTCTCCGGCCATCGGCGGGTCCCACGGGGGCGCAACGTTAGACATGTGGGCAACATTACGGCGCGGTGGCGACGCCAGTGAGGTTCTTTCGCTCCTGCGTTCACAGAGGACTGAGAACTAAGACGTATCCGTCGGGGTCGTGAAAACATCGTGCGCCGACGCTTTGCCAATAAGGATTCGGATGCTGGAAGTTGGCGTGGCCGAGATTCACGAGACGTTGCGCGATTTCATTGCACTGCGTCGTCGTGAGGTAAAGCACGAACAGGTCCTCATCGGTAGGTCGCGGTGTCGGGCCCCCCTCGTGAAAGGTCAGTTCCAGGTGCCAGTCAACGTCGGGCGCTCCGACGAACTCGCCATCGATCCCCTCGTGGTTTCGAAATCCGCCGTGGCGCGTCCAGCCGACTCCGTCGACGTAAAAACTCATCGCTTTTTCAATGGATGCCGTCGGCCGCGCAATGCGCACCGAACCCGGCTGTGGCCCCCAGGGCACGTTCGAATTAGTCGAACCTGACATTGGTCCAACTTAGAAGTTGCGCTTCAGTATTGCAATTTTCAAAGTCACCGTTGCGGCCGACACCGACGAGGTAGCGCTTTGGAGTTGTTAATCCAACCATTGCTCAGCATCTGCTAACAACGAAGCGTGAACAATCAAATTGAAGCGCTGGCCGACCAACTCGTTGACGCTGAAAGAGTTCTGCAGCCTGCGAGTTTCGCGCTGGCCGGACTACCGAGCGGCGACAGTCTTCTTCGCAGCTTTCGGCCCGAATCAATCGACCGATCGATAAACGAGTACCGCGACATTGCTCAGCGCGCGACGGCGCTGTTTGAACAGTCGCCCGCGGTGTCGAACGACGAGATGGACATTTTGACATTGGACCTCGTGCGCCTCACCGCTGAGGCGCGCGTCACGCGCTTGGAGGTACCGCTCGAATCGTTCGCGATCACTGACTTGTGGATAGCTCCGTTCGGAGGCTTTCTATCGTGGATGCCCCAAATGCCACTTGACACCATGGAACGACGACGCGAGCAACTCGGGCGTTTGGGAGCTCTGCGAGAGTTCCTCAGTGAGGTCGGCGATTTTCACCGCAGCGCGTTGAGGGCGAATCTCAGTTCGCCCGAGCGCGGCGTGCGCGCGGCGATTGCCCAGATCGACAAGGTTCTCTCCTCGTCGAACTACGGCGGTCTTCGCCGTGAGTTCGAGGGCGATCAGAGTTTTCTCGACGAGCAGGATGTACTGCTTCGCGAAAGTGTTACCCCGGCACTTCAGGAGTATCGAAGGGTCCTGCACGACGAGATGCTCGACGGCGCTCGAAGCGACGATCAACCGGGCCTCAGTTGGCTCCCGGGCGGTGACGTCTTTTATGAAAAGGCCGTCAGTTTTTCTACCTCGACGAAGATGTCTCCCGAGGAGTTGCACCAACTCGGGCTGAAACTTATGGAACAGATCAATCACCGCTTCGCCGAAGTGGGTTCGAGGCTGTGGGGCACTCGCGACGTCGCCGAGATCCACGGACATATCCGAACGGACGAAAAACTTCGCTACGCCTCACGCGAGGAGATGTTGGACATGGCGACGACCGCGGTTCGCCGCGCCGAAGCAGAAGCACCCAACTGGTTTGGCGTGGTTCCACAACTCACGTGCGACATAGCGCCGGTTCCCGAAGCCTTGGAAAAAGGCGCACCGCCGGCCTACTACTACCGAGGTTCGCTCGACGGAACGCGACGGGGCACTTACTTTCTCAACACGAATGAACCGACGCAACGTTTTAGATATCTTGCCGAAGCGGTGGCGTTTCACGAAGCGGTTCCCGGGCATCACTTCCAACTCACTATTGCTCAAGACAGCGGAACTCACTTGGTTCACCAAATGTTCGGCGACGTGACGACGGCCGAAGGTTGGGGTCTTTACTCCGAGCATCTCGCCGAGGAGATGGGTCTCTACAGCAGCGACGTCACCAAGATTGGACTCGTCTGCACCGACGCGTGGCGCAGCGCTCGCCTCGTCATTGACACCGGACTACACGGACTCGGTTGGACGAGGTCCCAGGCCATTGAATGGATGACGCGCCACGTTCCGATCAGCGACGTCGAGATCATCACCGAAGTGGACCGCTACATTGCCAATCCCGGTCAAGCCCTCAGTTACATGGTGGGACGTCTCGAGATCGAGCGGCTGCGCCGTGAATCATCCGAGACCCTCGGCGCCGCGTTTAACGTTCGTGAGTTCCACGACATGGTGCTGCGAAGTGGTCCCGTACCGCCACCGGCCCTGTCGGCCGCGGTGAACCGCTGGACGACGTCGTTGGCCTAGCTCGCGGGTTGAAAATCCGCGATGACCATTTTGCTCATCTGCATCATCGCGCTGAAAGCAAACTGTGAGTCAGTACCCCCGTTGCCGCTCAGTAGTTCGCCGAGCATGCTCGGCACGATCTGCCAACTCACGCCAAAGCGGTCCTTGCACCAACCGCATCGACCCTCTTCGCCGCCGTTGGAAACCAACGAATCCCACAGACGATCAATCTCTTCTTGCGTGTCGCAGTAGACCTGAAACGAGGTGGCGGGGCTGTGTTGGTAGTTCGGTCCGCCGTTTAGACAAACGAACGGTTGGCCGAACAGACTCAGTTCCACCGTCAGGGCCGTGCCGGCCGGCTTTTGGGCACCTTCTTGGTAGTACGACACGCTGCCAATGGACGTATTGGGAAAAATGGTTGCGTAGTAGGTAGCGGCTTCGAGAGCCTCGTTGTCGAACCAGAGATAGGTGGTCACACCAGTTATTGCCATGAAACGACTTTAGACGACGATTTTTGACGGACGACGGGGAGCGTTATCGTGCGCCATGAGCGAAGTTGACTCCGACGCCGTTGCCTGGGCGCAACGTTCAACCGAATTCTTTGCTCCCTTGGTGCCGGGGCATCTGGGTTGCGTGTTTACCCACGCCGCGCGCGATCTCGTGATTGGGCACATTGACGTCACCGAAAATCTGATTGCGGGCACGGGCTACCTCTTTGCACCGGCGGTCATTGCGTTAGCCGACACCTGTGCCGCCATTGGCTGCGGCAGAAATATTGACGAAGGTGAGAATTTCACGACGATTGAACTGAAATCCAATTTTTTGTCGTCCGCGCGGGTGGGTGAACGCGTGGAGTGTCGCTGCGTGCCGGTTCATCGAGGTCGTCAAACCCACGTCTGGGACGCAACGGTTACCAATCTCAGCTCACAGCGGGCAATGGCTCTGTTTCGATGTACCCAGATGGTGCTGCGCAGTTCCCCGTAAGCGCGAACGGTCCCAGTTCGGAGCTGGTGGTTTCCCTACGTACACTTATCCAGATTCGCTTCGTAATGAGGAGGTGCGGTGACGTTCATCGCCAGAGCACAGTGTGACCAACAGTGAGTGCCGAGACGAGCGTTGCTCGTAAACCGGTGCCACTGCCCACTCCCGAGACGGAGCACTACTGGGCGGGAACAAAGGCGGGTGAACTACGAATTCAGCGCTGCAACGCCTGTTCGCGGCACTACT
>JANXTQ010000151.1 GCA_025352305.1 Actinomycetes bacterium | reverse complement strand
GCCACCGACGCGCGCTCGGTGTGAAGTGATCCGACGATTAGGTCCATCTGGTCGCGCAGAATTACGGCTCCTGACGCCAATCGGGCAACTGTGCGCACCGCACTTCGTGGACGCCACTGCGCATTGATGGTGCCCATTCGTCGCGTCAGGGTCACCGCGTGCGCGGTGACGTCCGTCGCGAGTCGAGCGAGTTCTTCGCCGTCCAGTCGAGCGAACTCGCTCGACAGATCACCAGTGGGTGCGCTCGCGCGCCACGCGCTGAGAGCATCGAGGTAGGGATCATCAATAGCGTGACCCACCGACATGAGGCGAACGAGTTGACCCACGAGTACTCCGCGAAGTCGACCAAACGGTGCACTAGACACCGGGGTGCTGAATTCGTGAGTTCGAAGATCGCTCGCGCGCAGCACGACGGGATCGAACTCTCCGCTGCCCAACAGTTCGAAGAGCTGGTCTTCGAGGTCGCCGCGCAGACCCGCAGCCACTACCCGGTCCGCGAGCGGACGGTGGCGACGATCTCCTCTCAGTACTTCAGAAACAGTGGGAGCTTCAGTCGTTAAAACAGTCACGGGACCACTCTGACCAGTGGCTGTCACACGCCAACGATTGCCCGATCGAGTGAGGCGTAATCTGAGTTCATGGCCTTTTACGTGGTGTTCGCAGTATTCGTCGTTGCCTTTGCGGTGTGGGCCACTCTCACGGTGCGCTGGGCCATTCAACGGGACCGTGCACAACGACTGTCACAGCAGCGCGATACACCAGACGAGTGAACGACCCCCGCCCGCAGCACCCCGTCGTGCGCGCGTGGTTCGACCAGCGTTTCCCGCTCGGGCCCACTCCACCTCAGCGCGCGGCGTGGCCACTGATTTCAACACGTGGTGACCTGCTGGTGGCCTCTCCTACGGGGTCGGGTAAGACGCTGACCGCATTTTTGATGGGGATTGATGAGATGTGGATAACGCATCCACCCGACAAAGTTCCCGGACCATCGATCCTGTACCTGTCGCCGCTGCGCGCACTAGCGACCGATGTTCGAGAGAATCTCATTGCGCCGCTCGCTCAGCTACGTGAGTTGAGCGCCGAAATGGGATACGGCGCGCCGAACATTCGCGTCGACGTTCGAACGGGTGATACCAGTGACTCCGAGCGCGCGGCGCAGCGTCGTTCGCCGTCGCATATCTACGTCACGACTCCCGAGACCTTGTATTTATTGTTGACGAGCGCGTCGGGACGCGCGATGTTGCGTCACGTCAAGACGGTCATCGTGGATGAGATTCACGCCATGTGTCGCGACAAGCGAGGTTCGCACCTGACGTTGTCGCTGGAGCGTCTCGAGCGACTCGTTTGTGACTCCGGTCAACCTCGACCGCAGCGCATTGGACTGTCGGCGACCCAAAAACCGCTGGAACTGGTCGGCGAAATATTGAGCGGAGTGGGCGAACACCGACCACGAGCGACGATCTTGGACTGCAGCGTGGATCGCGAAATGGACCTCGCGATTGAACTTCCGGACGCAGAACTCGACAGTGTCCTATCGGGCGAACAGTTCACCGACATCCTGCGCCGAGTGTGTGATCTCATTAGTCAACACCGCACCACGCTGATATTCGTGCAGAGCCGACGACTGGCTGAACGAATGGCTCATCGCTTAACGGAAGCCTTAGGTGAAGACGGAGTTCTCGAAGACGCTGAGCTGGTCGTGGCGAGTCACCACGGTTCGCTCTCCACCCACCGGCGCCGAGAGGTCGAACGCCGCCTACGCGCGGGGGATCTGCGCGCACTGGTAGCGACGTCGTCGTTGGAACTCGGGATCGACGTCGGACCGGTGGAACTGGTCTGTCAGATTGGCTCTCCAAGGTCGATTGCGGCTTTCATGCAGCGCGTCGGACGAGCCAATCACCACGTCGGCGGTGTTCCGAAGGGTCGTCTTTTCCCCATGAGTCGCCACGAACTCGTTGAATCAATTGCGCTGCTCGACGCCGTGAGCCGTGGGGTCCTCGATGCCATCGAGCCCCCGGTCGCACCACTGGATATTTTGGCCCAACAGATAGTCGCCGAGATCGCGGCGCGCGGAGAGGACTCTCCCGACGATCTGTTCGCCATGGTGCGTTGCGCCGCTCCGTACCGCGACCTCACCCGTGAGTGCTTCGACGAGATTTTAGATATGACCAGTCGGGGAATCGTTACGGGTCACGGCCCGCGCGGTGCCCACGTTCACCTCGACGAGATCAATAACAAGGTGCGTCCGCGCCGAGGTGCGTCGCTCGCCGCCATTGGGGGAGCCGGTGCGATTCCCGACACGGGAGAGTACCGAGTGGTTCTGGACCCCGAAGGAATCACCGTGGGCACTCTGGACGAAGATTTCGCCATTGAATCGTCCGCCGGAGATGTTTTTTTGCTCGGTACCCACGCGTGGCGCGTAACGCGCGTGGAGCGCTCCACCGTTCGCGTCATTGACGCCAATGGGGCTGCGCCGACGGCACCGTTCTGGCTCGGCGAATCACCCGGGCGAACAATTGAACTCTCGAACGAAGTTGGCCGAGTTCACGCATCGCTGCGCGATTTACTCGCAGCTCGCGACGGCGATCGCGCACGCGCGCACCTAGAGGCCATACCGGGAGTGAGCGCCGATGCCGCCACTCAAGCCGTAAATTTTCTCTCCAAGAGCTTTGAGACTCTCGGCGAACTACCGACGGTCGACACGCTGATCGTGGAACGGTTTTTCGACGAGACCGAATCGAGCCACCTCGTCGTTCACGCCCCTTACGGTGCTCGAGTCAATCGAGCGCTCGGTCTCGCTCTGAGAAAACGTTTCTGCGTGACCTTTGACTTCGAGTTGCAGGCGGCCGCCGACGACGACACGGTCACGATTGCGCTCGGGCCGCACCACTCTTTTGCGTTGGACACGGTGATGAAAATGGTGCGCAGCCACAACGTGCGTGACGTCCTCACTCAAGCAGTTCTGCCGCTGCCGATGTTGGCGGTGCGCTGGCGCTGGAACGCCGCTCGAGCACTCGTCCTGCGCCGTTCTATGAACGGCCAACGACGTCCGATCAATCTGCAACGAATGGAAGCGGACGATTTGATGGCGGCCACGTGGCCGTCGTTGGCGGCGTGCCAAGAAAACGCGCCCGCGGGCCCGATTCCCATTCCCGATCACGTTCTGGTTCGCCAAACCATTGCCGACGTGCTCTTTGAGCCACTCGATGTGTCGCGACTGGAAGGAATCTTGGCGCGCCTCGAGTCCGGAGAGATCAAGGTTCACTGCGTCGATACCCCCGAGGCGAGTCTGCTCGCTCACGGAATCATCAACGGTCGCCCCTACACATTCTTAGATGACGCGCCCCTCGAGGAGCGGCGCAGTCGCGCGGTCTCAACGACTCGCGGCGTGGGCGAACTTGACGACAACGGACTGCCGGTCGCCAGCGAGCGCCAAGCCCTCGAGCCCGCACTCGTCGGCGAAGTAGTAGCTCAACTCGCGCCCCGGGTGCGCAGCGTCGATGAGTTATGTGACCTACTCATCGACGCCGGCGCGATCCGTGAAGTCGCGCAGTGGAGTCATTTTTTTGAGCAGTTGGAACGTGACGGTCGCGCGCTGTGCGACGACGGTGTGTGGTTGCCCGTCGCGTCCGGTCACAATGCGGCGTCAATCAGCGACGACGACGAAGCGATCCTGACACTGGCGCGCGTTCACCTGAGCGCGGCGGGACCGGTGACCATTGAACAGTTGACGTCACTCGAGATTGTGGGCGCGGGGCCCCTGCGTGGAATGGCGCTCAGCACGCCGCGTGCTCGAACGGCGCTCGCCGGGCTCGAAGCTCGCGGGTACGCGATGCAGGTCGGTGACGGGCGCTGGTGCGCTCGACACACCTTTGCTCGACTCAACCGCATGGCGCGCCAACGTCGGCGCGCGAGTTACGCCGTCGTGCCGGTGGCGCGCTACGTGGAGTTCTTAACGAACTGGCAGCACGTCACGAAGTCGCGACAACTGTCGGGCCGAGACGGACTGCGCTGCGTGATTGAACAGCTCCAGGGTGTCGAACTCGCCGCGGGTGAGTGGGAGAGTTCGGTACTCGCTGCTCGGGTGGCTGACTATCGACCCGAATGGCTCGATGAGCTGTGTCTGTCGGGCGAGGTGAGTTGGGCGCGACTGACTCCTCGCGCCAGTGACCCCGACGCGCGCGGCAGTTCAACGCCGTCGGCGGCGACACCACTCGCGCTCGTGCTGCGCGAAGATTTGGCGTTTCACCTGCGCGCAGTGCGACTCGGCAACGCGCCCAGCGAGCCCGACTCCGGACCAGCCGCGGAGATTCTCGAAGTGCTGCGCACCCGGGGAGCGCAGTTTCGTGCCAGTTTGCCCGCGGCGACGGGACGTTTAAGTGGCGAAGTTGATGAAGGGATCTGGGACCTGGTCGCGCGCGGACTGGTCAGCGCCGATGCGTACTCCGCCGTTCGATCGCTACTGAGTGCGCGTCAACGACTTGCGAGCCGCGGTCGCGCGCATAACTCTCGACGTCTCACTCTCAGCACGCACCGCGCCCCGTCGAGCACTGGAGTCGGTGAAGGACGTTGGAGCGTGATTGATACCAACGACGTTGCTCCGAGTGCACTCGAACTCGAAGAGTTGGCCGAACGCATTGCTATCCAACTGGTATGGCGCTGGGGCATTGTCACCTACGAGCTATTTGCCGAAGAGTCTTACCGCGTGCCGTGGCGTTACGTGGCGTGGGCTCTTCGACGACTCGAAGCGCGCGGTGAAGTAGTCGGTGGTCGATTCGTCGAGGGACTAGCCGGTGAGCAGTACGCACACCACGACGCGCTCGATGCCTTAGCGCGCGAATCGCAAAGTGAAAGCGTCACGCTGGCCGGCTGTGATCCGTTGAATCTAACCGGAGGAATTGTCGCGAGCCAGCGAATCCCGTCACGAGTCAATCAAACAATGACTCTCGTCGGTGGCGACGTGGTGGACGTCTCTTAGGAGGCGTTTAGTTTTTCCTGGAGTTCGCGCACCGCGCGGTCCAAGTCCGCCACCGCGCGCTCTACGAGCGCCAATTTGTCAGCGAGTAGGGCTTCGACTCGACCATCGACTCGCTCATCGACGCGAACGTCAATCTGTGATCGCAGGCGTCCGTCGATCTGATCAATGACGGGCTGAGCGACGTGGCGAATCAGGTCGCGTAGGTCGCCGCCAATGGTGGAGTCCGACTTTGGTTCTGATGGGTTCTCGTCGCTCACGAAAATAGAGATTACGGCGTGTGGGGGGTGCAGTACCCCGGAGGATTGAACTGGACCGTGTTGTACAGCGCGTTCCAGGGCGGTGACTGGAACATTTGGAGTTGTTTTTGCACCTGGCCGGAGATGCAGCGATTGCCAAACTCAATAAAGCCGAGCACGTTGGAACTGTGCGAAATCGCCACGGGTCCGCCGCCACCCCAAGCAATGGCCATGAACACCGGCATGGGCTGATTAGCAATGTTCATCGTGGAGTACTGGGACATCTCGGTGTAGATCCCAGGATTGAGTGACGGATCCACCGACGTAATGCCGTTTCGCCAACCAGTGATCGTTGCGGCCCACCACGCGCGCATCAAGCTCTGGTTGGTGACTTTGCCCGTCTGATTGAGCGTGCCCACAAAACTGCCCGTGAAAGTGAAACTGTGCGGCGACGTCACCGTGATGGGCACGTTGGAAATATTGAGCGAGCCCACTCCGGTGTAAATCAAGTTGATCTTGGTCCCGGTCGTCAGCGGCGTTGATGACACGGTCGTGACCGTTACAACTCCGGCCTTGCCTTTGATCGAGGCCACGTCAATGCCGTCCATCTGAGAGTGCAGGTCCGGGTAACCCTCGGGGTCCAAAATCACCCAGTCCGGTTTTAGATTCAGACCAAAGTTGGCGTACTGGTCTATCTGTTTGGCTACGGCGGCGCCCGCCGTGAAGGCGTGTGCTTGATAGGTAGCGGGAGAAACGGTCTCGGTCGCACTCGGTCCACTCACGGTCCAAAAACTGAGCCACGTCGTGCGCTTCGCGGATTTTTGAATGACGCTGCCGGTTTGAAAGTCCGGGCTGTAGGGAATTGACGCCGTGGCCGTGGTCTGGACCCACGGAGAGCCCGACGTGCCGAGGCCTCCGGTCACGCCAATGATGGGCCAGCCGTCACTGATGACGTGGCTCATGTCGTTACTCGGTACGTCGTATATTCCCACGCCCGGTGTGGCCGGCGAGGAGACCGCGCCCGCAAAGAAGTTCACCTTGCCGCCCGGATCCACTGCGGCAACCTGCGCGCCGACGGTGCGCGCGTTTATGCCACCCGCGGCGGACACGTCGCTCGCAATCCACGTGGACTTCAACCCGTTGTTGGCGTACTCAAACAGATTGCCCCAGTCCGCAGCCCGTCCCCCAATAGATACGTAGGTGCCCGTCAAGGTCACGGCCAACTGGCCCGCGAGTGCGGGACCCGGGGCAGCGTTGTTCGCGGTAGCGGCGGTGACGTTCACGCTGGTCCACGTCAGGGCGCCTTTGGCGAGCGTGGCGGTGCTCAGCCAGACCGCTCCCGTTGCTTGAGACACGCCGGCTAAGTAAATCACCGAACTGGTCTTGGCGCCGGCGACGTAGCGAGTGAGCGTGGGAGTTTTTAATTGGCTCGTGACGTCCGTAGCCGTCCAGAGCTCACCAGTGAGGTTGCGGTAAACAACGAGGTGACCACTCGAGCTGACCGCCGCGACGTTGGCGACGTGGTCACTGAGCGCGCCCACAAAACTCGGCGTCGAACTCACCGAACTGGCTACCAGTGTCGCTGACACCAGGGTGACGGGACGCTGCGCGCTCACGCGAAAGCAGACCAACTCGCCCGCCGGCGTGCGCAGTGCAATTAGTTCGTTGTTGGCGGACACGGTGGCGTCGAGTTGCCCCGCGGCGAGAAAACCCGCCGGACGACTCGAGGACACCGAGAGTGCACTCAGGTCGTGAACAATCCACTCGCGGTGAACAAAACCCACGGCGTGTGAGAGCACCGGCGTCGCCGACAGCGGGGTGTTGGTAACGAGAACAACGTGCGAGTTGCTCGCGGTGTAGACCAAATTCAGTCGACCGAGCGAGTCGTAAAAAGGAACCGGGGCGTCCGCTGCGGCCGGCAGCGCGAGCAACGTCGTGAGATCGAGGTACGTCGTTGGAACAGTCCCCGTGCTGAGAAAGCTGACGTCGTGAGTCGAGGTGGCAAAGGCCACAATGTCCACACCCTGGCGTTCGACGGTGCGTGGTCCGGCGCTCATCGTGGCGCCGCGGGTGAGCTTGACCAAAGAACTCGCCACCCACGGCAGATTCGCGGTACCGGTGCGCGTGAATTCGTAGAGGGGTAGTCCACTCGGCGTGCTGGCGACGGTGCGCGGAGTTGTCGAACTGTTCGCCGCGTTGGCGGTGCTGAGGTTCGCGGCGGCGTCTAGCGAAGGCCCCAGCGCACTCACGACACTGACGCAGACGCCTACGGCCGCGCCGATAGCGCGTGATACCCGACTCACTCGCACTCGTGTCCTTCTTCCGGGGCGCATACGCGCCCATCGAGGGACCTCCACCCGGCACAAAGTCTATGAGAACGCCCGTGAGCAACGGGGTCAGGCAGAAATTTGGTAGGCAACCGATCCGGAAACCACGACCGGCGTAGGACCGCCGCTCAAGGCCCCGTTGGGTAGTACCGCACCGGTGAGCACCTTGACGGATACGGAGTTCCATCCCGGTACCTGCAGCGCCAACTGCGCTCCGGCGCTCGTTAGGTAGACAATGGCGGCCGGCGCATAGGTGCTCACGCCGGTGATGAATGCAGCGCCAGTAACACCGGAGTTAGCAATAATCACGGCAGCACTGATTTGATCGGGAGAGAGCGCGCTGGCGCTGAAGACCACGAGTCGACCGGCCGTTGTTCGACCTAAGAGCTCTAAGGCTCCCGAAGCGGGGTCCCGTCGCAGTATCGGAGCCGTAATGAGTGCGCCACTGGCGCTCGAGTTGTAACCCGCGAGGACGGTCACGTTTTCACTCGAGCTGACCGTGTTGAAAAGGGCAATGCGGTAGCTCGAGCCGACGTGCAGCGCTACGACGGCCTTGCTCGACGAGTCCACAACGAGTGCCGTACGACCGGTCGCCTTGGGCAGCGACAGGGTGCTCGACAGATTCGTGAAGGTGTACTTATTGGTCGCAAAGCTCCAACGAGCCACGATGCACTGGCCGGAACTGGTGAGCCACGTCACGGTGAGATATCCCGCTGTACGCGAATCCACGACCGCGGCGGTCGAGTTCTGAGCGCCCTTGGCGAGTGCGGAACTCTTGGCGAGATCGGTGGCGCTTGCACTGGCGGGGGTGTTCACATTTCGCAGCAGAACAATGTGACCGCCCACGTTGACCGCAGCGACACAACTCGTTGGACCGCACGAGAGCGCCGGGGTTCCCGCAACCATCATCAACTTGAGTTTTTTCGACAGGTCCGTCACCGCGCCGAAAGCTCCGGCGGTTTCTAAGAGGTGCCCCGCGCTGGTGATTTCGAGCGCCACGCGCTGGCCCGATCCGGTGGTGTCGCTCACGAGCGTGCTGGCAATGCCGCCGAGCGAACTGAGTTGCGCGGTGTGTACTTGGACCGAGGAGCTAAAACTCACCGCGATCGATCCGACCGCGACGTTGCCCATAACGAAATTGAGGGTCGCCGTTCCGGTGCGATTGGAACTAACGAGGTACGAAATGTCGCCCGAGGTGTCCGTGAGAGCACTGAGTGGGGTGACGATGACGTGAGCGGCAAACTGACTGGCGTTGACGGTGGGTGAGGCAAATCCAATGGGCGTGTCCGACGTGGTGCGCGCGTGCAACGTCACCGTCACGCCACTGGCGAGGTCAACCGCACCGGCGAGTGGCGAGCGCGTCACGCTCGAATGAACCGCCGACGGCAGACTCTGACAGAGCGCGGATATGAAGTTGCTGGGATCGGGACTTCCAAAGCCTGAGGCCAAGTCGTATCCGGCCTTGGCGCTGTACAGTCCGCCCGTTCCGTTACCGGGAATCGCGTTGGTGCCGCTCGTCACGTCGTTCAGTCCCGTGCCGAGATCGCCCATCTCGTAGATGCTCGGATTGATTAAACCGAGACGGGTGGAACAGGCCTGATTGGCCGTTGCCGCTAGGGCCGCCATGATGGGCGAACCAATCGATGTTCCACCGACCGCGCCCCAGTGGCCGCCGTTGTAATCAATGAAGCCGGTGTTCGGATCGGCCATCACCGAGAGGTCGGGCACGCCTCTACCACCCAGGTTGCCGACAGTTGCTCCGGACTGCCACGACGGTTGCGACCACACGCCCGAGACCCCGCCACCGCCGGCTCCGCCGGCGGGCACGCCGTCGTTCCACACCGCTTGAACGAGATTGGTAGGCGGCGATGATTGAGCAAACGACGTAATGGCGAGGCCCCCCACGCTCGTGACGAGGGGTTGGCTCGCCGGGTCGTCCACCGCGAGACCGTTGCCGTTACCCACTGCGCAGTCCGAAGAGCCCGCGTCACCGGCCGACGCAAAGACGCTCTGGCCCTGAGCGGCCATTTGGGAAAAAATAGTCTGCTCACTTTGCATGTCGGAGAGGCCGATTTGGCGAATCTCGCACGCACCCCATGAGGTGGTCGTGACCGATGCGGTGTCGGCATTAGCGATGGCCGCGTACACGTCAATGGGACCAGAACCCGAGTTCGGGCCGGTGTACACCGTGATGGTGGCTCCAGGAGCCAGCGCGGATACCTCTTGAATATCGAGGTTGGCTTCTTCTTGTCCCGACGTGCTGGACGTTCCACCGTCAACGCTGACATTGGAAAAACTGGGGCTAAGCCCGTAGCAACTCCAGTAGTGCTGCAAATCGCTCAAGCGATAGGCCGCAAGTTCGTAGACGGCAATGGTCTGACCCGCTCCATTAAATCCGTTGAGCCACTGAGCGTTGAGGCCGTATCCGCTTGCCTGTTGCAATGCAGTGAACTCGCCGGAGTTTGAGTTGGCGTAGTTCTGCGCGCCGGCACAGGACGACGGCGTTGTAATGCGCGGAGCAATCGTGGTTTTGGCCGTTGCGTGAGAGTGCACCGAAAGCGCGTGGGGGCCTCTCCACGTCGTGAGTCCCGCAACGGCGCGAATGGAGTGAGCAAGCTCACGAGGCAGGCTCGCCGTGCCCGAGAACTGCGTCGCGATCACTCCGTCGGACCTCTTGACCGCGATGATCGTGGCGTTAAAGGCCCGCTCAATTCCTCGCGTAGATCCGCTCACGTGCAACAACAGGCCGCTGCGCAGGGCCCGCGTGACGCGAAGCCCGTATCCCTGGAAGTACTGACGTAGTGACGCCACGGTGTGCGCTCGCACTCCGAAGCGCGAGTTGAACTGAGCGGGCGACAAGAAATGGCGATAGTTGGCCGACGAGGGGTCACTCACCTGACGAATGAAATCGCTGAGCGCACTCGAGTTGTGCGCGATCAATGCGACGTCGAAAGAGGTGGCGGCTGGGGCGCTAACGAGTCGCACGTTGTGAGCAATCGCGCCACCCTTGTCAACAACCACACGCGCGCTGAGCGCACCGGCACTCAGCGGAACGCACAGAGCTGCGGCCACGGTCGCCACCGTTACGCTCACGAAAACTCGTCGTCGTGCGATCAACGGGTGAATCGAGTGGTCCGACATGAGTGCTCCAACGGTGGTAGTGGATCAAATCTAGAAGGCGCACCGGCAGTTCTGGCGTCGGGCGGCGCTTTTGACTAATTAGCGGTCGATCGATCCGCTTCGCGAGCAACGTCGAGCCGACGACGTCGACTAGCCAGATCACCACACTCGTCACAGATCGACGCCGGTACCAGTCCCCGACGAATTAACCAGCCAAATATCGTGCAACCCACGCAGTAGCCCGCGAATCCTTCGAGCGAGGCGGCAATGATCAACGGAATCAACATCCAACGAGCGTCGTTCCAACCAATACTCAGCCACAATGCGACCGCACTGCACGTCATAAACGCCCCAATTGCTTGGGCGAATCGTTTGGGCGGACCAGGCACGAATCTCACCCAGTGAGAAAATCGCCGGCTTTTTGCAATCGCTGGGGCCGCAATGGATACGGCCAAGCGACCGAGCGGAGAGATTTTGGGTCCCGCCAGGACGCGAGCTGTAAATCCGTAGGCCAACACAATGAGCAACCACGCCTGAGAAGTAGTCAGCGCGACGATGCTGATTGCGACAACACCGATCGCCACCGTTCGAGCGGCTGCCTCATTGACCGGGTTGGGGAAGGAAAAGAACCGATTCACTCCATAAATCTTAGTGACTTAGTCAACAATTGCGTAGGCAGCTACACCGAGAGGCGAATAGCGGTGGCGGCTCCAATGATCACAATCATCGCTCGCACGGTCGTAGGCGACAGTCGTTGAATCAGTCGGGTACCAAGCCACCCGCCAATCAAGGTTCCGATCAAGAGCATCGGCACCGCTTCCATATTGAGGTGGCCACGGATAATGAATACGGTGGCGGCGATCGCGTTGATGACCGATGACAGTGCGCTACGAAGTCCGTGCAACGTGTCGAGGTCGTCGGGCAACGTCAGGCCCATCACGGCGAGCAACATGATGCCGAGCCCGGCGCCAAAGTATCCGCCGTAGAGCGCCACCAGAAAAATTCCGAACTGCAG
>JANXTQ010000148.1 GCA_025352305.1 Actinomycetes bacterium | reverse complement strand
CGTGGATTACTCCAAGAACCGAGTGAGCGATGAGACCATGCGACTGCTTTTGGCACTGGCGGCCGAGTGTGGCGTAGCGCGACATCGAGACGAAATGTTCAGTGGGCAACGAATTAACACGACGGAGAACCGTGCGGTTCTGCACGTGGCTCTTCGAATGGCGCGCGAGAGCGTTTTAGAAATCAACGGTGTCAATGTCGTTGACCAGGTTCACGGCGTACTCGACCAAATGAGCACTTTCTCTAAGAAAGTTCGTTCCGGGCAGTGGCTCGGATACACCGGAAAGCCCATTCGCAACATCGTGAACATTGGAATCGGTGGATCCGACCTCGGTCCGGTCATGGTCTACGAGGCCCTGCGTCATTACTCACAACGCAACCTCAGCTTTCGTTTCGTGTCCAACGTGGATTCGACTGATCTCGTCGAAGCGCTGCGCGATTTCGATGCCGCGGAGACACTATTTATTGTCTCATCGAAAACTTTCACTACGTTGGAGACACTCACCAATGCGAATTCTGCGCGTAGCTGGACTGTTGAAAAACTAGGGAGCGACGAAGCGGTCGCCCAGCATTTTGTTGCGATTTCCACCAACGCAGAAAAAGTTAAGGCCTTCGGAATCAACGTGGAGAACATGTTCGGCTTCTGGGACTGGGTGGGGGGTCGCTACTCAGTTGACAGCGCCATTGGCCTTTCAACAATGATCGCTATAGGTCCCGAACTGTTTAGCGAGTTCCTCGAGGGTTTTCGAGCGATGGACGAGCATTTCTGCTCAGCGCCGTTCGAAGAGAATCTGCCCGTCCTGCTCGGCGTTCTTGCGGTATGGAATCGCAACTTTCTGAATCTTCCGACAGTCGGTGTGATGCCGTATGACCAGTATTTGAAGAGACTGCCTGCGTATCTCCAACAACTCACGATGGAGTCCAACGGCAAACACGTGACGCTGAGCGGTCAACGCGTTGACTACGACACGGGAGCGATCTACTGGGGCGAACCCGGAACTAACGGTCAACACAGTTTTTACCAGCTGCTTCATCAGGGCTCGACCGTGGTGCCGGTGGACCTGATTGGATTTGTGAATAGTGTCAATCCGCTCGCAGAGCACCACGACATTCTCTTTGCCAACATGCTTGCCCAAGCGCGGGCATTGGCCTTTGGCAGAACTGCGCAGGAGTTGCGCGACGCTGGTATCGCCGAAGAGTCAATTGCTCCGCGAGTCATGGAGGGAAATCGTCCGACCACCGTCATTGTGGGCGAGGAACTTACGCCTCGGCTGCTCGGCACACTCGTTGCTCTCTACGAGCATTCGGTGTTTGTCCAAGGAACGATTTGGGGAATCGACTCATTTGATCAGTGGGGCGTTGAACTCGGTAAGCAGTTGGAGATGGAGATTTTTCCGGTGCTCGAGAGCGTTAGTGAGCCTGAGTTCGACTTCGATTCGTCAACGAATTCTCTGATTCGTCACTACCGTGAGAGTCGTAGCGCCAAGGAGAATCATGACCACAAATAGTCCCCAACAGATCGCGATGATTGGTCTCGGTCGAATGGGCGCGAACCTCGTTCAGCGATTGGTCCGTGACGGCCATCGTTGTGTGATCTACGACCACAGCGACGATGCCGTAAAAGCGGTGGCGAGCGACAGCGCTCTGGCCGCTACATCTTTGGCGGACGTTATTGAAAAGACGTCGTCGCCGCGCGTTATTTGGCTCATGCTGCCGGCCGCAGTTACCCAGGGTGTCATTGACGAATTGAGTTCGCTACTCGAAGCGAACGACGTCATCATCGACGGTGGTAACTCCTACTACCGCGATGACATAGATCGAGCGAAACAGCTCGCGGAAAAAAGTATCCACCACGTCGACTGTGGAACGAGTGGGGGAGTATGGGGGCTCGAGCGCGGTTACAGCCTCATGATTGGCGGCGACGACGAGATTGTTCGACGACTCGATTCCATCTTTAGGACTATTGCTCCTGGTGATGATGGCACGTCGGTTACGCCCGGAAGTGCCGACGAGCCAACGAGTGCGGCGCTGGGATATTGGCACTGTGGACCACACGGTGCGGGCCACTTCGTCAAAATGGTCCACAACGGCATTGAGTACGGCATGATGGCGTCGATTGCGGAGGGTCTCAATATCCTCCAGCACGCCAACGTCGGAAAAACCGAGACCCGCGCGGACGCCGAGACGGCTCCGCTGCGCGATCCGAGCTACTTCCTCTATGACTTTGACCTCGCCAATATCGCCGAAGTTTGGCGACACGGATCCGTTATCAGCTCGTGGTTGGTCGACCTCACGGCCAGTGCGCTGCTGGCATCGCCGCAACTGTCGGAGTACTCCGCGCGAGTGGCCGACTCCGGAGAGGGGCGCTGGACCGTGCAGGCAGCTATTGAAGAGTCGGTGCCCGTTCCCGTTATTAGTTCTGCGCTGTGGCAACGTTACGAGTCGCGCGAGCAGGGCGAGTTCGCGGCCAAAGTACTTTCGGCCATGCGTTCTCAGTTCGGCGGCCACCTGGAGCACCCCAGCTGATGAGTACCGGACTTCTCTCGTTTGTCGACGCCGATTCATTGGCCACGGCCTCAGCGCGCTACATCGCCGAGCGCGCTCGATACTGCGTCACTACACAGGGGAGTTTCCTGCTCGCCCTGAGCGGTGGCAGCACTCCTCAGGCAATGATCGAGTGTTTGGCCACCCTCGACGTGCCGTGGCGCGATGTGGTCATTTTCCAGGTGGACGAACGAGTGGCGCCCGATGGAGACGCCGCGCGAAACGCCACGAACCTCGAAAAGAGCCTTCATTCGGTTCATCCGTCGCTACGTCTCATGGACGTCACGGCACCTGATCGCAAAGACGCCGCGTGGCGCTACGCGAAGTTGCTTCCGGCCTACTTTGACCTCGTGCACCTCGGACTGGGTGCCGACGGTCATACAGCGTCTCTCACCATCGACGGCCTGTCACATATCACCTCTGATCAGTTAATTGCCCTCCCCGCTACGTTCGCGGGCTACGAGCGAATGACAATGACTCCGACCGCGCTGGCTCGCGCCCGTCAGTTTCTCTGGGTGGTGAGTGGTGACGACAAGGCTCCCGTGCTTCAAAAACTCATCGATGGCGATGAATCAATTGCGGCGACCCATGTTCGCAGTGCGAATTCATTGATCATGGCCGATGCGGCGGCGCTATCGCGATGAGGACGGTTCTATGACTTCGACACCCGAGAATGTTGAACACAATCGACTTGATAATCACGTCATCATGCTTTTTGGAGCCACCGGAGACTTGGCGCGCCGAAAAATTCTGCCGGGGCTCTATCACTTAGCCGTTGAAGGTCTGATGCCGGAAAAGTATCGGATCATTGGTTCCTCACCCACCGCTGTGGCGATGAGCACGGAATCTTTTCGTACGTACGTCCGCGACGCCGTAACGGCGTTCGGACCACATAAGCCCACCGGCGAAGCGTGGAAGAGCTTTTCGCAGTCGCTCGTGTTTGCCGTAGCCGACGCCGATAAGGACGAAGGATTTGCTGAAGTCGTGGCGGACGCCGAAGCTCAAATTGGTGGATCCGTACGTCGGTTGATTCACCTGGCCGTTCCACCGGACGCGGTGCTCTCACTCGTTCAGATGATCCGCAACTATGGCCTCAACGTCAACGCCCGCGTCATATGCGAAAAGCCATTCGGTGTTGACTTGGCGTCAGCGAAAGCGCTCAATCGCGCCCTGCTGGCGTGTTTTGACGAGAATAGTATTTTTCGAATCGATCACTTTCTCGGCAAGGAGTCGATCGACAACATATTGGCGTTCCGCTTCGCCAACCGACTGTTCGAGCCGCTGTGGAACCGCGATCACGTGAGCTTTGTGCAAATCGACGTTCCCGAAAAACTCTCGGTCGAGGGCCGCGGAGCGTTTTACGAAAAAACCGGAGCGTTTCGCGACATGGTGGTTACCCACCTGCTCCAAGTTCTGGGCTACCTCGCAATGGAACAGCCAACCTCGCTCAACGCCAAGCCGTTGCGCGATGAAGTGTCCAAGGTCTTTGAGGCACTGAAGCCGATTGATCCCGCCCTCGTAGTTCGAGGGCAATACGCCGGGTACCGACGTGAGCGAGGCGTGGCACACGACTCGCAGGTCGAAACCTTTGTCGCGCTGCGCGTGGCGGTTGAAAACACCCGATGGAAGGGCGTTCCCTTTTATTTACGCACCGGCAAATGTTTAGAACAGAGTCGCCAAGTCATCACCATTGGCTTTCACGAACCGGTCATGCGGCTCTTTCCGAGAAGCGAGGGATCCTCGTCGTGGCGAGGTAACAAGATCGTCGTGGACTTCGAGGATCCCGGAACGATTCGCATCGAATTTTTGGCCAAGACGCCGGGCACGACCATGCAACTCGGTCCAGCGGAAATGACTTTTGAGTACGACGAGTCCTTCCAGTCCACCCACAATCTTGAGGCCTACGAACATCTGATCTATGAAGCCATGTTGGGTAATCGCGCGCTATTTACTCGCAGCGACGGAATTGAACGGTTGTGGGAAATCGCCGCCCCGTTGCTCGAAAATCCTCGACCCGTCGAATTCTACAAAAAAGGATCCTGGGGTCCCTCTTCCATCAACGAAGTGGTTGGTCACCACGGATGGTGTCTACCCTAAGAGTCAATGTCAATTCGATTGGTTCTCTCCGACATTGACGGCACTCTCGTCACGAGCGACAAGACCCTTACTCCTCGAGCCATTCACGCGGTGCAACAACTCCACGAGGTGGACATCATGTTCGCGATTGCGAGCGCTCGGCCGGCTCAGGGCCTTCGTCGTTTTGTAGAACCGCTCGCAATAACTACTCCGCTCAATGCACTCAACGGCGGACTCGGGGTGGATACGTCCATGGAGATCCTTTACTCGTATCCACTCGACACGACGAACGCCCACTCAATAATTGATGAAATGTTGAAGATGTCGATGTCGGTGTGGGTGTATCAGAACACCAACTGGTTCGTCCTTGACGAACTCGGTGCGCACGTCCAACACGAATCAGGTACCTCAAATTTGGCCCCCACGGTGGTGACGAGTTTTGACATCGTGGGTGAGGGGATCATCAAGATTGTGGGCGTCTGCGACGACCTGGACCGCAGTCGCCGAGCGTTCGATGTGATGTCAACGCAGTTTGAGCTGGTGGCCAATGTTACGGCGTCCCAGCCTTACTACCTTGACATCACGGCGGCCAACGTGAACAAGGGTTCGGTCGTGGCATTTCTCGCCGAGCACTACGGTCTTTCGCGCGAAGAGATCGTGACCATTGGCGACATGAGTAACGACGTTGCGATGTTCGAACAGTCCGGTACGAGTATTGCTATGGGCAATGCCCATAGCAATGTCCAGTTGGCTGCGACTCACGTCACCGCGAGTAACGACAATGAAGGATTTGCTACCGCCATGGAGAACTTTGTACTGGTCTAGGCCTCACTGGCCGAAGAGACCTGGCCAACCGCTTTCATTCGAGTTCGCCATCAACGGATCCAATCAGAGAGGTTTCTGCCGTCGTTGTAGACAACACGTTGGCTGGCGAACC
>JANXTQ010000132.1 GCA_025352305.1 Actinomycetes bacterium | reverse complement strand
TGGTGGCTTCAACCTCACCCTTCGACACATCGCGCGTCCGACCGTGACGGTGAGTTATCCCAAGCACAAGCGTCCCAAACAGCCGCGCCAACACGGTCGTCACGTACTGAATCGTTACGAAGACGGCATGGAAAAGTGCATTGGCTGCGAACTCTGTGCGGGCGTGTGCCCGGCGGACTGTATTTACGTTCGAGGACTAGACAATCCGCCCGATCACCCGGTCAGTCCCGGCGAGCGCTACAGATACGTCTACGAAATTAACTACCTGCGCTGCATTCACTGCGACCTGTGCGTCGAAGCGTGTCCGACGGAAGCTATTACCGAGTCCAAGATGTTCGAATTCTCCTTCACCAATCGCGCCGACGCCATCTACACCAAGGCGGAGTTGCTGGTTGATGACAACGGCATGCCGAAACGGCTGCCGTGGGAGGATTGGCGTGAGGGTGAGGCCGAAATGACGGCAGGCTGGATGCGCGCCACGTCGCCATCGGGCTCGGCGCAGTACGCCGGCGTGACTCAGTGGTCCGGGGACCTCGGATTCGGCGTTCGCCCCGGCGAAGCCGGACAGAGCAGTCACCGCGATGATGCAGCGACGGGCTCCAAGCAGATCCGCGACGTCTTTTCTAAGCACCTGGAACCCCAAGATGTGCCCCTCAACCAGCAAGGTATCGAGGGCGCTAAGAGTCGACTGATGGCCAAGGTTCCCAACGGGCTGCGCGGACGATTTGAGCAGTGGAGTAATAAGTGATCGCCACGGCTCACACCACTGCCGACGTGTTGGTTTTCGTTGTGGCATCTCTGTTGATGTTGATTGGCGCCGTGGGAGTAATCACGCTGCGAAATCCCGTGCACTGCGCGCTGAGTTTGATCATGACGTTTTTCGGTATCGCCATTGCGTTCGTTGAACTGAACGCTCACTTTCTCGCGGCCGTCGAAATCATTGTTTACGCCGGCGCCATTGTCGTTCTCTTCCTTTTCGTCATCATGTTCCTCGGCGTCGATCGCCACGAGGACGTCGGCGTGGAACCGCTCGTTGGACAAAAGCCTCTCGCTCTGGCCAGCGTGAGCATCACAGTCGTTGGTCTCATCGTGATGCTCGCGCACAGCAACTGGGTCAGTGGCGCCACCGCGGCCGCGACCGCTGGCGTGCCGGTCAAGGGCGGCAACGGCAACGTCAAAGAACTCGGGAGTGCCATATTCACGACCTATCTCTACGCTTTCGAAATCACCGCCGCGCTGCTGATCATCGCGGTGGTCGGTGCGGTGTTGCTCGCGCGCAAGGACCGCATCGTCGAAACGGAAGAGGAAGTTCGATGACTATTCCGACCTCGTGGTACCTGGTGGTCGCGGCCATGCTCTTTGGCATCGGCGCCTACGGCGTACTCACTCGGCGCAGTGCGCTCATCATGTTCATGTGCATTGAACTGATGCTGAATGCGGTCAATTTGACTTTCGTGACCTTCGCTCACTCCCTAAAGGACATTGGGGGCCAAGCGGCGGTGTTCTTCGTGCTGGTGGTCGCCGCGGCGGAGGTTACCGTCGGTCTCGGAATCGTTGTGGCCGTTTTTAGGCGCCGCAACTCCACGTCCGTTGATGCGTTGTCGGAACTGAAGGGTTGAGATGGCGCACTCATCACTCCTGATTGCTCTGTTGCCGCTGGTGGGCTTTGTCCTGATGTTGATCCTCGGACGTTCCATTCCCGAGCGCGCGACCGGCTGGTTAGCCACGGGAGCCGTCGCCGCGAGTTTCGTCGCAACGGTCGTGACGTTCTTCTCGCTGCTGTCTACGTCCAAGCGCGAAGTCACGGTGAACCTATTTAGTTGGTTGTCGGTCGGTTCCCTGCACGTTCACGCCGCACTGCTCGTAGACCCGCTATCGATCACCATGTGTCTGTTTGTCACCGGTATCTCCAGCTTGATTCACCTGTACTCCATTGCCTACATGCACGGAGAACGAGACTTCAACAAGTTCTTCATCTATCTCAATCTCTTCGTGTTCTCGATGCTGATCTTGGTGCTGGCCAACAACCTGTTGTTGACCTTCGTGGGATGGGAAGGCGTCGGGGTCTGCAGCTACTGGTTAGTGAGTTACTACTTCGAGAAAGATGCGGCCGCCTCAGCGGGCAAGAAGGCGTTCATCTATAACCGCATTGGCGACGTCGGGCTGCTGTTGGCGATGTTCCTTATTTTTCAAACGGTGCACTCGCTGGACTACCGAACGATCTTCAGCCACGCCGGGGCCTTCAGTGGCACCGTGGCGACCGTGACGGTGTTGGCCCTTTTGCTCGCCGCGAGTGGCAAGAGCGCGCAGATCCCCCTCTTTAACTGGTTGCCCGACGCCATGGAGGGCCCGACTCCGGTCTCGGCACTGATTCACGCCGCGACCATGGTCACCGCCGGCGTGTATTTGTTGGTGCGCATGTCGCCGATTCTCGCCTTGACGGGGTCCGGTCGAGCGACCATTGCGATCATTGGTGGACTGACCGCCTTCGTCGCCGCCACGATCGCCACGAGTCAAAAGGACATCAAGAAGGTTCTCGCCTTTTCCACCGTCTCTCAAATTGGCTACATGGTGCTCGCCGTTGGCTCCGGTGCCTACGCCGCGGCCATCTTCTTGATGGTGTCGCACGCATTCTTTAAGGCGTTGTTGTTTCTTGGTTCCGGTTCGGTTATTCATTCGCTCAACGGCGAACAGGACCTACGCCTCATGGGGGGATTAAAGAAGTACCTGCCCTTGACATTTCCGACGTTCCTCGTTGGTTGGCTGACCATTTCGGGCGTACCGCCCTTCGCGGGCTTTTGGTCCAAGGGCGACGTTCTCACCAACGTGTACGAGTTCTCGAAACCTCTATGGATCCTCGGCGTACTGACTGCCGTGCTCACGGCGTATTACATGAGTCGCCTCTTTGTTCTGACCTTTCGCGGTAATGAGCGTTTCCGCGAACTCACCAAGGATCACGATCCGCACGAATCGCCGTGGATGATGACGGTCCCGTTGGTTCTGCTCGCGATCTTGAGCATCGCTGGAGGGGTGTTGGACCTGCCCTGGATACACCACGACTCCATCGCTGGTTTTCTCGCGGGTCCCGCGAGCGACCTGAGTTCGCTCACGCACGCGGGAACTAACGCCCAGTGGGTTCTCGCCGGCGTGGACATCGTGGCCGCCCTCATAGGACTACTGGCCGCCTTTTCCATCTGGAAGTCAACAACCCCGTGGCCGAAGTACGAATCGAGCTTCTTAGAGCGGGTGTGGCGTTGGGACGACGCCTACGACGCCGTGATTGGCCGTCCGAGCACGGAACTGGCGAACTTTGCCGGCGACGTTATTGAGCCGAAGGTCATTGACGGTGCGGTTACCGGAACGGCGGTGCTCGTTCGTCGTAGCGCCGAGGGCGTGCGTAAATTGCAGAGCGGTTTTCTTCGTCACTACGCGCTCGGCATCGTCGCCGGGATGGCCGCGTTGGTGATCTTCTTACTGATGAGGTCCTGGTGATAAAGCACGTCGATATTTACTACGTCATTGCTGCGGCACTGGTGCTGCTCATCATCGTGCGCCTCGCGGCCAAGATGTTCATCTCTTCCATTAAGTGGACGTTGTACGGAGTCATTGCACTCGCCGCCGTTATTTACGTCGTGGTGAGGACGAGGTAGCCGTGCATTCGTACTACTGGATCACCGCTCTACTTATTGTGCCGCTGCTCGGCGCGATATTCGTTCTGGCCACGAAGGCCATTGAGGGCGCCGCATTCGTCATCGGTGCCGTGAGCGCCACGCTGGAGTTAGCTCTGGCACTGGTAGTGACCTTCCTCTATGCACACTCGGGCGTGGCGGGGCTCAGTGGATCCCTGCGGTTCGTCGATTTTTCGCACCGAAGCGTCCTCGCGCCGAGTTTCGGCCTGGCCTATGACGTTGGACTAGACGGCATCTCGCTGTTCTTAGTTGCACTCAGCGCCATTGTTATCCTGCTCGCCCTCGTTGGTGCTCGCGAGCGCCGCAACGAGCCCGCGTTCGTCGCGTGGATGTTGCTGCTCAGCACGGCGACGATCGGCGCATTTGTATCGCGTGACCTGCTCGAGTTCTTTTTGTTCTTTGAACTGACCTTGATTCCGAGCTACTTCATGATTGCGGGCTGGGGTGGTGCGCAGCGTGCTCAGGCCGCGCTCAAATTCTTCATCTACACGCTCTTTGGTTCCGGTTTCTTGCTGGTGGGCATGATCTATTTGGCCTTTAGTGCGCAGAATCAAAACGGTGGAGCGCTGAGTTTTAACTACTCCGTGCTGCAGCACGCGAGCATTACGCATTCGAGCGCCGTGTGGATATTTGTTGCTTTCGCGATTGCCTTCGCGGTCAAGGCACCCATTTGGCCGCTGCACACCTGGTCGCCGCTCGCCTACGCCGAAGCGCCCACCGCGGGATCAATGGTTCTGTCGGCTCTGCTCGCCAAGCTGGGCACCTACGGACTGTTGCGCTACTGCGTGTTGCTGCTGCCGAGCGCGTTGCACACTGTCCAGCCCTACTTATTGACGTTGGCGGTGATTGGAATTCTCTACGGCTCCGCGCTCGCGGCGGTGTCGAAGGATCTAAAGAGACTCGTGGCGTACAGTTCGCTCGCTCAGGTCGGTTTTATTGTCCTCGGTACCGTCTCGGGTTCTCAAATTGGAACCAGTGGCGCGGTGTTGTTGATGTTTAACCACGGCGTTATTACGGCGGGATTCTTCTTGCTCATTGGCATGGTCCAGAGTCGACGCGGCACCGCAGACATTGCGCACCTTCGCGGACTGCAGCGCCCCGCCCCCGTACTGGCGGCGCTGTTTACCGTTGTCATGATGGCGTCGATTGGTCTACCGGGCCTGTCGGGATTTGTCAGTGAGTTTTTGGTGTTGCTCGGAACTTTCGCAACGCATCGTTGGTGGGCCGTCGTGGCCGCCACGGGCGTCATTTTCGCGGCGCTCTACTTACTGTGGGCGTACCAGCGGGTCTTTCACGGTGCGCCCGACGAGGACAACGCGGCCATCAGCGATCTCGAGACCAAGGAGCGACTGGTGCTGGTACCCATCGTGATCTTGGTGGTCGTGCTCGGCGTCTTTCCGCGCCCGGTGCTGGATCGCATTAATCCAACGGTTCACGCCAACGTGCCCGCCTCGACTTCGGTGAGCACCAAATGAGCCTGCAACTTCCGTCGATTAACTATTTGGCGATTCTGCCGGAACTGATCATCCTTGGGGCCTCGCTGGCCTTACTGATGGCAACCGCGCTGAGCCGCGGACGTCTGCACCGCGCCGTTGGAACCGTCGTCACCGTGCTCGCCGCGCTCGCCGTGATCGTCGTCGCATTTTTCCAGTGGCATTCGCTCGCGGTGCATGGCGCCAGCGTCACTCTCGCGAGCGCCGTGGCGTTCGATGGATTCTCCGTCGTAGCGACCGCGGTCATTGCCCTCGGACTCGCTCTGTCCGCGCTCGTGTCGTATGACTGGTTCGTACGTGAGCGCATCGGGGGAGTGGAGTTTCCGATTCTCGCCTTGGCGGTGTGCTCGGGCGCGATGATCATGGCGCAAGCCAACGATCTGGTCGTCATATTTCTCGGTCTCGAAATTCTCTCGATCGGTCTCTACGTACTCGTTGCGTTTGACCGACACCGGGCCGCGAGCTCCGAAGCGGCGCTTAAGTACTTTTTGCTCGGTGGCTTTGCGTCGGCCATCTTCATTTACGGAGCGGCCCTGACCTACGGCGCGACCGGCTCCACGACGTTGAGCTCCATCTCGCTGTTCCTATCGGCCAACGTTCTTTTGCACAATGGGGTCCTGCTGGCCGGAATTGGACTGCTACTCGTTGGTTTTGGATTCAAAGTCGCCGCGGTGCCGTTTCACCTGTGGTCGCCCGACGTCTACGAAGGTGCCCCGACTCCGGTGACGGGCTACATGGCGGCCGTGGTCAAAGTCGGTGCGTTCGCGGCGCTGCTGCGCGTCGTCGCGTCGAGCCTCGGAAGCGAAATCAACGCGTGGCGGCCGATCATATTTGTGCTCGTTGTTCTCAGCATTTTCGTCGGTGCCGGCGTGGCGTTGCT
>JANXTQ010000112.1 GCA_025352305.1 Actinomycetes bacterium | reverse complement strand
GTGACCATTGGCGACATGAGTAACGACGTTGCGATGTTCGAACAGTCCGGTACGAGTATTGCTATGGGCAATGCTCATAGCGATGTACAAACGTCAGCGAGTCACGTCACTGCGAGTAACGACGAAGAGGGATTTGCAACGGCCATGGAGAATTTTGTACTGGTCTAGGCCTCACTGGCCGAAGAGACCTGGCCAACCCCCTTCATTCGAGTTCGCGATCAATGGATCCAATCAAAGAAGTTTCTGACGTCGTTGTAGACAACACGTTGGCTGGCGAACCAGTTAGTTGAAGCTGGGAGCATTCGAAGTGCTCAGATTCGCTACGACGCTGGTTGGCTCGGCTTCGATTTATTCAAATTCGCCTCGATAACCGATGCGGGTAAAAGAGTCCCTCCGCAGATGTCGCGACACACTTTGCTGAGACCGAGGTTGTTATTGCGCGAGTAAGTGCGGATTTGGTGAAAGGCCCCTTCGATATCTCCGTCGAGGGACTGACTCAAAATACCTTTCGCCTGTTCAATAACGATTCGACTCTGTAGTGCATTGGTGAGCTGTTCGCTGAGCTTGGAGGCGTCGAACGCGAGTTGGGATTCGATGATGGCAACTGTTGCAATGTCTGCCATGTCCTGGACCAATGCCATGTCGTGCTCGCCGAGCCAGCGTTCATTCGATGCAAAACAGTTCAAGACACCAATGGTTTTTTCCTCGCACTTCATGGGAATGCAGTGCATTGAGGAAAATCCTTGCTTGATCGCGTGGTTCGCCAAACTGTTCCATCTCTCATCATCGGCGGAAAACAGGTGATTCGCGATTGGACCGTTTGTAAAACACTCGAGGCTCGGACCATCTTGTAGCTGGAGCTCGAAGAGTTCTCGCATTCTTGGTGATTCATGTGACGAGGCGACCAAAGCGAGTTGACCGGGAGTGGTCGTCAGCATGACTCCCGCAATGTCCATGTGGGCGTCTTCGACGCACTGCAGGCAGAGCATCAGGGCGATGTCGAAAATGTCGACTTCCTCAAACTCGCCCTCAGGCAGTACGACCTGAACAGGCTCGGTGGAATCTGTCGTCATAACTTTCATTCCTTGATCGATCGAATCTGCACCCTCGGATTGCGCCGCCTAAACCTATCTCCACGAGGAGACGGACATTCGCATGAATGTAGTTCTCCATAGTTTCGAGTGGATTGCGCTGGTTTTACGTCCGGTGACTGACAAAAGTTTTGAGGTGGCTTCGTGAAGTGCCGCATGTCATTATCGGTGTGAAAACCGTATAACCCCGACCGCCTCAGCCACTACGCGGGATCTCAAACTGAACGACATTCACGCTGCACCCTCGCGTGAGAATCGGCTGAAGTGGACTATCTCCGTTTAACGCGAAGAAGGGTTTAGACAATCTCTATTTGGACACGGCCGATAGTTGATTGGACGCTGCTCCGGATCCGAGTCGATTGACCGCCTTGACGGTAATGAAGTAATGCTTGCCCTTGATCAAATTCTTGATCACGTAACTCGTTCCCGTTACCGGCGTTCCGTTTACTGAGTTAGTGGATTCGTGGCCCGAAGTGGTCCCAACGTAGATCTTGTAGCCGGTCACCGGTGCTCCGCCATTAACCGAGGGCGCATGCCAGCTCAGCGTTATGGAATGTACGCCCCCAACGGCACTCACCAGAGTGGGCGCATTGGGAGTCGTGGCCGGAGTGACCTGGCTTGACGACGTCGACGCCACTGAGGGACCGACGCTATTGGTCGCCACGACGGCGAAGCTGTAGGGAGTTCCATAAGAGAGTCCCGTCACCGTGCAGTTCAATGCTGGCGCGCTGACGGTGCAGAAAGCTCCACCGGGCGTCGCGGTTGCGGTATACGACGTGATCGCGGTGCCGCCGTTACCAATCGGCATGTGCCAGCTCACCTGAGCTGTCGTGTTGTGAGCAATGGCGCTTACTGCCGTGGGTGGATTCGGTGCAGCCACGGGAGTTAGGTTCGAGGTAGCCGACGGACCACTCGCGCCCAAAGCGTTTACCGCCTGAACAGTGACGGCGTACTGAAGGCCGTTGGTGAGTCCGTAGATGTTGTCGCTAAAGGCTGTCGGGTCGAGTACATCAGTTCGTGTGATTGAACCGGTCGTATAGGTCACCAGATAAAAAATAATCGGGCTATTTCCATCTGCGGCCGTGGCCCACGCAACCGTGACATTTCCGTCACCGACGTCGGTGAAATTAACGGTGGGCGAATCGGGAACGGTCACATTGGTTGTTGGAACCATCGTTGGAACCGACGCCGATCCCGCTCCGTAATTGGTGACGGCCGTCACGGTAAAGGAGTACGTCGTGTTGTTGGCGAGTCCGCTGAACGTAGCGCTCAACTGAGATGCGGGTACGGATTTAGTGATTGCCGGGCCGTTCGCTGGAGCCGCGCTGACGGCGTAGGACGTTATGGGAGAGCCACCCGAACGCGGGATACTCCAAGAAAGTGACGCCGTGGCGACGCCGCCGCTCGATGAATCAATCAGTGGCGCCTCCGCCAATGATGTGGCGTCCACGAAACTCAGTGAATTGGCCAGCCGATTGGCGACGAACACCATGTTGGTCTGATCATTAAAGGCAATGCCTCGTGGGCCCGTTCCCGTAATGATCTTGGCCACCGTTTGGCTGAGCGCACCGTTGAGAACAACAACATTGTTATTGGCCGACACCGTGACGTACTCAGTGTTCGTCGCGGCGTCGACTGCGACCGCGCCTGGCGAGTTCCCAAGGTTGGTGGAGGTGAGAATTGAGCCGGCCGTCGCGTCGTATACCGACAGACTGTTGCCGGTCACCGTCGAGATGTAGACCATGTTCGTAGCAGCGTTTATGGCAAGCCCGTAGGGACCGCCAAGGGTGAGCGTTGTCGTTACGGCTTGGGTTGCACCATTAATAGCGGCGAGAAAATTCAGATTGTTCTCCGCCACGTAGATGGTGTTGGTCTGAGGATTTACGGCGATCCCAATCGGCTGACTGTTCGCCGCCAGGCTGATTGGCGTGGCGGCGACGTTAGTGGCGCCGTTGATGACGGAAATGTTGTTGCTTGCGTTATTAGAGACGTAAATCGTGTTGGTTACGGGATTGACCGCAACTCCGTAGGGCGCCGTGCCGACAGTGATGGTGGTTACCACGCTGTGGGTAAGTGCATTAATGACCGTCAACGAATTGTCGAAGTAGTTCGTGACATAGACGCGGTGGGTCAGAGCATTAACGGCGATCGCCGATGCTCCTCCGCTAGAAATATTGCTCACGTGAATGTCGGGCACGACCGCTGCGTGGGTACTCCCGCTGATCACCGACACCGAACTTTCATCAAAGTTCGCACTGTAGATCTCGTTCAGACCAGGGTCCACCGCAACGGCGTAGGCATTGGGCGAACTAACACCAAGGGCAACGGTGTTGGAAACAATGTTGGTCGTGCCGCTCAGCACTGAAACAGAGTTCGAGTTTGCGTTAGCGACGTAAATCGTATTGGTAGCACTGTTCACTCCGATTCCTCGGGGAGAGTTGCCGACCGTGAGAGAACCTTCAATCGAGTTGGTAGCTCCGTTAATGACCCCGACACTGCCAGCTGAAAAACTCGCGACGTAGATCAGGTCGGTAACGGGGTTCACGGCTACGGCGGTGGGGGTTCCCCCAATCGCCAGTGTGGACGTCACCGTGTTGGACGAACCGTCGATGATCGAGACGTTGTGGGCGTTCGCGCTGGCCACATATATCTCGTCCGTGGCGACGTTGACAGCGATTCCGTCCGGGAACGCTCCGACGGTGACGGTGGTTGTCACCGAGTTAGTGACGCCATTTATGACGCTGACGGAGCTGCCGCCGGAGTTGGCGGCATAGATCGTGTTGGTCGCACTATCGACCGCGATGGCCGCAACTCCCAGTCCCACGGCGATGGTCGCGTCGACGTGGTAGCTATTGGCGTCGACCACCGACACCGTCCCGTCGGAAAAGTTGGCGACGTAAACCTTGTGCGTGACGGTATTGACCGCAACGGCTTGGGGTTGGGTGCCGACCGAAACGGTCTTCAGCAGCGAGTTAGTAACGCTGTTAATGACAATTAGGTTTTTGTCGTTCGCGACCGCAACGAAACCTTCAGCGAGGGTGGGATCAACTGCGACACCTAGCGGGCCACTGCCGACCGACAGGGTTGAGATTGACGTGTTGGTGGCCGAGTTCATCAATGTGACGGTGCCGTTGGTTTGGCTGGTGACTAGGTAGGTGCCACGCGACGCATCTACGGCGATTCCAAACGGGGCGGTCCCGACGCTAGATGAGGTCAAAGCACCCGCCAAGGGAACTCCTACCAGTGTTGACATCAGCAATAGTGCGCCAGACGCCTGAAGTCGCCGCGCCCTCGAACGCGCGCCGAAGCGTCGTTGAGACATCATCGATTGAATCTGGTCTTGCTCACTCATGGACGTGTCTCCTGGTCGTGGCACTTCTCGGACAACTCGGCGTTGGTCGAGACCATACCCACTATGTCAATACCGGTGCTGACTCTCTGCGAACGGGTAGAAAAACACTGGTTGCTGCTTCGTTCTCGGAGATTCAGTCCAGGCGTTCATCATAAAACGTTGAGTCAATCAATTCGTACCGCCCACGATCGACCTTACGAAGTGCCCCCGACGTCGATCGCTCGAGTACCACGGGCGATTTCGATATGCAGAAGCGCTAAGCAGAAACGCCACTATCAGCGCACAGAGGAATGGCAAGGCGGACGCGGTATGGAGCCGAATAGCGTGAGAGAACATCGCACCGGGTACGTTGCTGTCGCGCGCGGTTTGGATGGCGCAGCGCATCAAAATGAGCACCAGAATGGTCGCATCACATACGGCGCCCAGCCGACGAATCGATCTGGAAGTTGTGAAACAACTGATCACGGCGACTGCCAAAAGAATGGCGGCCGCAATCAGCACGATGGTGGCGTAACTCGAACCCATGAGTTTCGTTGTCCCAGGAGCACCGTCGTGAGGTCGAGGTGAATTCGTGAGCCAGACGCCGTTGACGACTGACATGGCGACCGCGCACAAGGCCACAATGGCCACTGCGCTCGCGTAGTCGAGTCGGGACGGTTTGGGAGTTTTGGTCGGAGTCCGTGCCACGATCACACCTTATGAAATATGCGCCGATAAATCGAGGAGGCAGTACCGGCGGAAAATTCGCAACTCCTTATCTCCCTTGCGATGCCTTGTCGCCGTAAAGCTGGATTTTGGGAAATTAGCAACAGAGCCCGAGCACAGTGGCTGAGAAAGTTCCACTTAGGAACATAAGACACGTCGAATGCCACAGCTTGAAATGTCTTGCTAGTTAGGTACTGCTGACGTAGGGTGGATTACGCCGAACGTTCGTCGGCGACTGTTGCCTATTTCGGTTGTGGTTGAAGGGATTCGCGATGCAATTCGCCTGGTTCTCATCCGTCCATCAAGGGGCGGTGTTGCCCGCTCGACCATCGCATCGGCGAACTCGTTCACGGTTCACCCACACGTGGCGCACCAATACGATGCTCGTGGCCAGCCCTCTACTCGCCATGCTGCTGGTGGGTACGGCGTTCACCGAAACGGCCTCGGCTGCCCAGAAGGTGCTGCTACGCACGGCAACGCCTTTCGCTGTATTGGGAGCGACCGCGGTGACCAACGTGCCCACGTCCTCAATCACTGGAGATGTTGGCTTAAGCCCGGCTGCAGGAACTAACTACGCGGGACTGACCCAAGCTGAGGTCACCGGGTCCATCTTCTCGACTAACGGGACCGGCCCGGCGGGCAATGTCAACAACCCGGCCCTCTTGACCACAGCCAAAAACGACCTCAAGACGGCGTACGTGGCGGCCGCGGGACAACCGCCGACATCAACATTCAGCGCCGGTGACAACCAGCTCGGGGGCAAAACGCTGACTACGGGTGTGTATGCCTTCGGCGGTGCAGCCACGGCCAATATCACCGCGGCGAGCCCACTGGTGCTCAACGGTCAGGGTGATCCCAACGCCGTGTTCGTCTTTCAGGCGTCGTCTTCGTTGGTCACTGCGTCGCACAGCGTCGTGCGGTTGGTCAACGGCGCTCAGGCCTGCAACGTGTTCTGGGTGGTGAGCAGCTCGGCCACCCTCGGGTCGGCCAGTACCTTTGTGGGCAACATTATGGCCCTAACCTCGGCGACGCTGGACTCGAAGGCAACCGTACAGGGTCGGGTTCTCGTGCGCAACGGCGAGGTCAGCCTCGATGCCAATACCATCACCGCGCCGACGGCATGCACCGTCGCCACCCCCACTACCACCACCACCGAAACGACGGGAACAACGACCCCGATTCCGGTTGGTTCGCCGCATACTGGCTTCGGAGGTGCCGCTCACTCCCGTGACGGGGTGCTATTGGGCTTGGGCGCGTTGGCTCTTTTCACCTCGACCGGGTTCGCGGCCTTGGCCGTTCGCCGTCGCCATGACGGCACGAAGGTCGAGGCGCTCACGTCGTCATCATGATCGGGGACCGGACGAAGCGCGTCGTGGCACGCGGGAGACCGGCATGGACCGTTGCGGGAGCGCTGGCGGTGGCCGGTGTGCTGTTGATTGTGTTGGGTTTCGTAGGCAGCGATCATTCTTTGGCTGGGCCCCTTCCGTCGAAGGTCGCCAAAAAAGCCGCGATCACTGCACCCTCGCTCGCCCAGACCCTTGCTACCCAGCGGTCCGTGCCCCTACGGCTCCGCATTCCGGCCCTCGGCATGTCCGTGTCGCTGCTCAGTCTCGGACTCAACTTTGACGGCACCGTGCAGGTGCCCACCGGCACGAAACAACCGGGGTGGTTCCGATTGGGTCCGACGCCGGGCCAGATTGGTTCCGCCGTCATCCTTGGACACGTCGACAGTTACCTCGGACCCGGGGTGTTCTTCCAGCTGCGCACGCTGGCCGTTGGTGACCAGGTGGACGTCGAACTCGCCGATGGAACGACCGCCCAGTTCGCGGTCAAATCGGTGGCGATGTATCCGAACGGCCAGTTCCCTTCCCAACGGGTTTACGGATCACACGGATCGAGCGCGTTGCAGCTGGTGACTTGCGGAGGTGTGTTCGACCACCAGACGGGTAGCTATCTTTCCAACATCGTCGTCTATACGTCCCTGACGGCCGTGATACCGGCGTCGTCGGCGAATCAGCCCTCGCCCTGATCGAGTGACCGGAGATTCCCGCGCCCGGGGGCGCCCGAAGGGTCAACTCACGCACTCTCTGACTGGGCAAATGTGAGCCTTAGGCAACCTCGTTGCGAGCGCCTCGAGACTGCGCTTGACATTTCGCGAGATCCACCGATGAAGTGCGTGACGATCAACCCCAAGTTGAGGCGCAACCTGGGTGAACGTTGCTCCTGTGTTGAGTACTTTGTTGATTCACGGCGACGACCCCGCCGTGGCCGTGTTCATGACTCGGAGTATTTCCGAGTGCGGCTCGAGGTCCCATCACAATTCAAGACGGTTTGATACTCGGCATCGAGGCGAAAGATTGCAACTTGGCGATATCTCGCTCCAAGGGCAATTGCGTCTTCGTCAGAGATTCCGGTAACTGCCCAACTCTTTTCCGCGTGGTCAGACGAGGGATCTTTGCCGATGGCCTGAAACACATTGTCGCTGAGCACCCTCAAATCTTCGCGAAGAAGAGCGTTAGCTTTTTGGTTCATTTCATCTGTCGGTCGCTCGTTCCCCGGGTTCCAGGCGGTGATCACGTGGATTGGTGAGCCGATCTGAGCGACAGCGTCGGGAGCAGGAAGTAAAATTTCGTCAACTGAGACCGTGACCTCAGTAGCCAGATAGAGACTCACCAGCCGTTCGAACTCGACTTGATCAAAGTTATTCATCACGTCACGAACCTCCTCCATCAACCTAGCGAGCGTGAGTCGGCAGTAACAATGGCACCTTTCGCCAAGTCATAGAAGCGACGACGGTGGGTTCCACTCCCTCGAGCAAGTCGTTGGTCCATCGAAGAGTCGTCTGCAGTCCCCGGACATTGGTCGGGGCGTCGGAAGATGCACTGTCTCTTGGCCAATCGGCAAGATGGGACCAGTTGGACTACTGAGAGTTAAGTGGCCCAATCAGCGACGAGTCCATCGAGAATCTCGATCGCATCATCCGGGACCTTAACTGCCAGCACCAGTCGATCTGGCTGAATCTCAATTGAGAACGAGAAGAACGAGCAACAGGCCGCTTCACGTTGGGCGAGATTGAGGAGAGCCCGGATGTCGGCGTCGGGACTGAGCGTATGTTCGAGTCGATTTGGTGATATGCGTTCGGAACGACTCGTGAGTCGGGGGAGCATCTCACGCCAATCTCTGAGTTGAGAACTGGCATCAGCCGGCAGAAGAGTGCAGGCGATCGGGACTTTCACAATTTGGAGCATACGCCGGGCCGAGAAACTCGCGAACGGTAGAGCAGTCTCCCAACGATGAATGGGTTACTCACTTAGACGTCCGTCCGTGAGCCAGATCTTTGCTGGCACAAGAGGCAGACCCCGCGCATTTTCGAAGTCTCTCTTCAGCTCACGACCCTGACTTCGAAAGTACTCAAACTTCACCACTCGGGATTCTCAACGATGCGAAATGATTCGCTGTCCCTGAACTGGTTTACCAAAAGCGGTCAACCCCGTATAGAAGTCGGGCACCCGTTTTTCACTCTGACTCCGGTACCTATGCGACA
>JANXTQ010000105.1 GCA_025352305.1 Actinomycetes bacterium | reverse complement strand
CGGGACCGAGGGATCTCACGGCCGATGACGCCGCTGCGCGAATTGCCGCCCAGGAGAGTGACGAACTGCGCATTGTTAAGGCGGACGTGGTTCTTCACAACGAGGGGTCCCTCAGTGAACTGCACCGCGCCATTGACGACCTACTCAGCGAGAGAGGACTGACGTGAGCGAATTTCTGGTCCAGTCACCGTTTAGTCCCTCGGGCGACCAGCCGGCGGCGATTGAAAAGTTGGCCGCCGGTCTCGAAAGCGGTCTGCGCTATCAGACACTCGAGGGCATTACTGGCTCGGGCAAGACCGCGACCATTGCCTGGATGATTGAAAGGGTGCAGCGTCCGACGCTGATCCTCGAGCCCAATAAATCTCTCGCCGCACAGCTCGCCTCAGAACTTAAAGAGATGCTCCCCAACAATCGGGTGGAGTTTTTCGTCTCGTACTACGACTACTACCAACCCGAGGCGTACATTCCGCGCACCGATACCTACATTGAAAAAGATTCATCCATCAATGAAGAGATCGACCGCTTGCGCCACGCCGCGACCTCAGCTCTACTGACGCGACGTGACACGGTGGTGGTCGCTTCGGTGTCGTGTATCTACGGTCTCGGAAATCCCCGCGAGTACGCCGAACGAATGTTGCAACTAGTCGTGGGTGATGTGGTGGACCAGCGCCAGCTACTGCGCCGACTCGTCGAGATGCAGTACAACCGCAACGATCTGCTCGTCACGCGTGGCACCTTTCGCGTGAAGGGCGACACACTGGAACTGCAGCCGGCTTATGACAATGAAGCGATTCGAATCTCATTTTTTGGCGACGAGATTGAGCGGATCTCTTTCTTCAATCCGACGACACAAGAAGCTCGCGGCGACGTAAGCGAAGTGACGTTGTTCGCTGCGTCGCACTACGCCACGGGCGAAGAGACGCTGCAGCGCGCCGTGTCAACGATTGAAGTCGAGCTGCAGTCCCAACTGGCGACCTTTGAGCGTGAAGGAAAACTCCTCGAAGCGCAGCGCCTGCGCTCGCGCACCGAACACGATCTGGAAATGATTGAGCAAACCGGAATGTGTGCGGGAATTGAGAACTACTCCGCGCACTTAGACGGCCGATCACGCGGCGAACGCCCCTTTACGTTGCTGGACTACTTTCCCGATGATTACTTGGTCGTTGTCGACGAAAGCCACGTGGCCATTCCTCAGGTGCGCGGTCAGTACGCCGGGGACCGCTCGCGCAAAGAGACGCTGGTGGAACATGGATTTCGCCTCCCGAGCGCCATGGACAACCGTCCACTCAACTTCGACGAATTCAGCGACCTCGTTCCTCAGTTCGTCTTTGTCTCGGCCACACCCGGTCCGTACGAGTTCGAACACTCCGACCAGGTTGTCGAACAGATCATTCGACCGACCGGTTTGCTCGACCCAATTGTTACGGTCGTACCAACGCGCAACCAGATTGATGACCTGCGTCGCAGAATCACCGAGACCGTGGCTCGCGGTGAGCGGGTGCTCATCACGACGTTGACCAAGCGCATGGCGGAGGACCTCACCACCTACTTGGCCAAGCACGGCGTCAAAATTCGCTACCTGCACAGTGACATTGACACGATTGAACGAATTGAAATTCTCCGGTCCCTTCGACTCGGCGAGTTTGATGTTCTCGTTGGGATCAATCTCTTGCGCGAAGGACTTGATCTTCCCGAGGTGTCGCTCGTGGCGATCCTCGATGCGGACAAGGAAGGATTCTTGCGTTCGCGTAGCGCGCTGATTCAAACAATCGGGCGCGCGGCAAGAAATGCCAACGGAGAAGCCATTCTCTACGCCGATCATCTGACGGACTCAATGCGCGCGGCCATTACCACGACCGAACGGCGCCGCGAAGCCCAGTCGATCCACAACGCCGCCAACGGAATCTCACCGGTAACGGTGACGAAAAATGTGGCCGACATATTGAGTCGTCTACGAGCGCCGACACCGCGAGCGCACTCCGCGCCGGTTAAGCAGATCCTCGTCGACGCATTGATTGACGACGTTGCTCGAGAGATGGAGCGAATTGAAGTCGAGATGCTCTTGGCGGCGCGCGAACTGCGCTTCGAAGAGGCGGCCGCGCTGCGTGACGTGTTGCATGAACTTCAGGCCCAGACCCTCGACGACACCACGTCGCTCACTGATTCGGGTGTCACAGGCGCCTTGTAACCTCGCGCCATGGCTTCGACAATTCGCGTGCAGGGTGCACGCGCCCACAATTTGCGCAACGTTTCACTGGAAATTCCCCGCGATCGACTAGTTGTTTTCACCGGACTCTCCGGTTCAGGAAAGTCCTCTCTGGCCTTTGACACGATCTACGCCGAGGGTCAACGCCGCTACGTAGAGAGTCTCTCGGCGTACGCGCGACAGTTCCTTGGCCAGATGGACAAACCGGACGTGGACTTCATTGAGGGCCTCAGCCCCGCTATCTCGATCGACCAAAAGACCGCTTCACGAAACCCGCGTTCCACGGTTGGCACCATTACCGAGGTCTACGACTATTTGCGACTTCTGTACGCACGAATTGGCGTGCCGCACTGTCCGAAATGTGGCGACCCCGTCACGCGTCAAACTCCGCAGCAGATTGTTGATCTGATCATGAGCCGCGGAGACGGCGAGAAGTTCCTGGTGCTGGCCCCCGTCGTGGAGGGCCGCAAGGGCGAGTACTCGACGTTGCTCGATGAGTTTGCGGGCCAGGGGTTTTCGCGAGCGCGCGTCGACGGAAAACTCATTGAACTGGCGGACCGGGCGACGCTGAAACTGGAACGCTACGAGACCCACACCATTGACGTGGTCGTTGACCGACTGACGGTTCGTGAATCGAGTCGTCAACGACTCACCGAGTCGGTCGAAGCGGCTCTCAAACTGACCAGTGGGGTCGTCGGCGTTCACTGGAGCGCGACGGACGAAGGTGAGCAGTTCTCGGAACTGCTGGCGTGTGTCAAATGTGGGATCAGTTTCACTGAACTGGCTCCACGAGATTTTTCCTTTAACTCGCCGTACGGGGCGTGTTCGAACTGTTCCGGTCTCGGAACACGTTTTGAGGTTGATCCCGATCTCGTCGTTCCCGACGAATCACTGTCGCTGGCTAAGGGAGCCCTCGCGCCATGGTCCGGAGTGCGGTTCAAATACTTCGAACGGATGATCGAGGGAATCTGTGAGTTGGGTGACTTTTCCATTGACACGCCGTGGAAGAAGTTACGGGCGAAGGACCGAAAACTAATTCTCGAGGGCGTGGGACAAAAGACGGTGCCGATCAAGTACCGCAACCGTTACGGCAAGGTTCGTTCCTACGATGCCAGCTACGGAGGAATTGTCAGTTGGCTCGAGCGCAAACGCAACGAAGCCGAAGGTGACTGGACCCGCGAACAGGCCGAGCAGTACATGCGCGAGGTGA
>JANXTQ010000103.1 GCA_025352305.1 Actinomycetes bacterium | reverse complement strand
GTCGATGTTAAACAGCATTAGAGACATGCACGTGGTGACGTCTACGTCCATTCGCAGGCCCGCGTTGCGCATCGCGTCAACGGGGAACTCGTAAAGCCTGATGTCGTGAGCGAGAACTCCTGAAATAGTTTCAACCTCGTCCGCGAGAGCCACCGCGATCTTGGCGAGTGGAACGTGAGAGTCGATGAACTGTTCCTTCGACTTGGTCAGGATTGGTGAAGTTGGATAGACAGAGAGAATCCCTCTCAACGGTTCATGACGTTCAATTTGGATATCCAAAATGCCGAGCCCGTAATGAGTACTTACGCCGAGTCGTCCCACGTCATTTAGATCGTCGATTCGCTCGACGTTGTCCACGATGTTCGCGATCGCCTCATCGCGATCGGTGTGAGCGAGGCGAGCTGACGCGCTCAAGAGCGACTCGGCCAGTGCACCCAGTGACATGGCGACGTAGGCACTAAAGAGGGTGTCGCGTCGCCAGGGTTCAAACGACGATCGTGACGAAACGAGTCGAGCGTCAAACGCCTCGAGCGCGGTCGTTAGTGAATTCTGTCGTAGCGCGTACAGCGTGCGTCGCTCGCCGTACACCTGGAGCATGTAGCCCACGTCGGAGTCCTGCGTCACGACGGCCGCTCGCTGAGCCGGGCTCATCGACTTCAGAGTTTCGACAACTCCTCTCATCGCCTCATCGACGTCGCTGTCGAGATATCTGAGAAGGTCGTAGTCACGCATTTCGTAATTCACATCGTCAAGTTGACTCTGGATCTGTTGAGATTCGTCAGGGGGCGTGGCCATGTCCGTCAAATGCTACTGAGAGCAGATGCAGGTCGGGTGCGCCAACCATGCCGTCGTCGTTAGTCATTTTCCCCGTAGTTCTCACGAACAACGCACGATGTGCACGATTGTGAAGTCAGTTCTAAGGTCGTGCTCAGCCAATCAATCAGAAGGACGTCGAATCATGGATGCCATTGAAGTCGTGGAGCGTTTTGGATCGGCGTGGGCCGCTCATGATCTCGACGCCACCATCAAGCTCATCACCGATGACTGTGTCTTTGACACCACCGAGCCAGCTCCCGATGGAACCAAATTCGTGGGCAAACCTTCGATTCGCGACGCTTGGCGTCCGATCTTCGACGACGTCAACGCTCACTTTGACGCTGAAGAAACCTTCGCTGCGGGTGACCGCGTTGTACAACTGTGGACGTACACCTGGTCAACGGGCCACGTGCGCGGAGTGGACATCTTCAAAGTGAGAGACGGTCTGGTCTCTGAGAAGTTTTCGTACGTCAAAGGTTGAACTCTCGTGACGCCGGGCGATGCAAACGATGTGAATCTGTTGCGAGAGGTGAATCAGTAGGCGCTGGCGGAAACTTTTGATTTTCCTGCCGGTGCAGATTCGTTGCGCCGTGGCTCTCGACCGATGATTACGGGGTAGCGCCGCACCACTAAGTCCGCACGGCGATTGATGAGAGAGCGTAGAGCGTAGAGATCTTCAGTAGGTCCGAAGCCTCGTTTGGCCAACAACAAACGTCGCTGCATACCGGTTGTGGAGCGAAAGAAATAGAAGTCGCCGAGATCTTGGGCCATGTCTAGGTTGGACCACTCAATTCGTTGCGGGACGAAGGAGTCGCCGCTGGCATTTAAGACAACGATGCCGTCCTCGTCGAGCGTCCACTGAGTATTAGTCAGGAACGGTTCTAGGGATCGAAACTTGACTGAGTAGTACGCCGCCCAAGAGAAATAGACCGCCGCAACGAGAACGAGTTCGAGCACTGCCAACTTTGCCGCGATGTCGTGAGTCGAATCAAAAACCAGCCAGTCGCCCGTCACGATAAGGATGAGTAGTGCGGCCTGAACAAGGGGAATCCACGCGGCGCGTCGATAAAGATAGAAGAGATTGAAGTCAACGAACTCGGCCTTAGTGAGCGAGAAAGTCGCTCTCGAAGTTGAGCTAGACGTCGATTCACTCACGGCAATACGCTCCCGCTAACTGGCACCGTTTCGAAGCGTAGCCGCAGCGGCAAAAATTAAGCGATACCTTCGCCACTAATTCGACCGCGCAACTGCAGCATCCATTCATTTGCCGACGCGCGGGCCGCGACGACCTCATCGCGTCGAGCCGCGGCGGCGACACCGGTTACCGGATAGGAGCCGAGAAATTTGACGCGGGCGACGTGCGCTTGTAGATCCGCCAAACAGTCCGCGATGACGTCGTCGGCGATGTGACCGTCGAACTCAATGACGAAGCAGTATTCACCGAGGCCACGTTTTGTGGGTCGACTCTCCAGTTTGGTCAAGTTGATATCTCGAGCCGCAAATCCACCGAGTATCGCGTAGAGCGATCCCGGGCGATCGGTGTCCTGGAAACACACGATGCTCGTTCGATCCTGCCCCGTGGGCGCGGGAACCGCGTCACGACCAATGACAACGAATCGAGTCTCGTTGTCTTCGTGATCCTCAACATCGGCGGCCACGATACAGAGTGAATACGTGGACGCAGCGGCGTCCGAGGCAATTGCTGCCACGGGCTCAAGAGTCTCGGCCACAATTCGCGCCGCGTCAGCAGTCGAGGCAACTGAATCAATTCGAATACCGCTGAGGGTGGCCAAAAATCGCCGGCACTGGGCCAGGGCGTGCGAATAACTTGCGATTACTCGAATGTCTTTTAGCTCGACGCCCGCTCTCGCCATGAGATGTAGGCGAATGGGAATCACGATCTCGCGTTCAATGACTAGATCGTGATCAAAGAGGAGTCCGTCAATCGTGGCGGAGACGGTGCCCTCAATTGCGTTTTCGATCGGAACCACCGCGAGATCAACGTCACCTCGTGCGACAGCGTCCAGAACATCCGTAATGGACGAGTAGGCGACCGCGTGCGCTGCGTCAAAGCCGAGCGCAAGTACCGCTTCGTGGGTGAACGTCCCAATCGGACCCAAGAACCCGATACGGCGCGTCGTCATTTGCGAATGTTACTTCGCAACTTCAACGGCGTTAGAGAGACGATCCATCAGAAAGTCAACCGTGCGGTGGAAATTCTCCGCCGTGACCTGCGTGTGCGAACCCGGAGTGGCGAGCAACGTCTTATCGGACGATCCAATTTGCGTAAAGAGATTGAGGGCTGCATCGCGATCAATGAGTTCGTCCTCCCACTGCACGAGAAAAAGAATAGGAATTCTCAAACGCTGCGCGTCGTCACTGAGGCGCTGTTGAGTCGGACCCGTCGTTCCCATCAGACCGAGAACGGCAGCCTCCACACGAGGTTCTGACGCTACGAAAGGCAGGCCAAAAATAGTTCCCATCGACAGACCCCAGTAGGCCACTCGCGCGTCACTCGTCACTTCTCCGCTCGCGAGCACGGCGTCGAGCGTCTCACTCCACTCGTTCGCCATAACGTCAGTCATGGTGGCGTCGCTCGACCAGCGCTGGCCAAACTGCATGAAGTTGGTGGTCGTATCGAAACTGCCGCCCACGCGGTCGCCGTGAACGGGTCCGTCAATGGCGACAACAGCGCAGCCGTACTTCCTCACGAATCGACGAGCGGTCGCTAAGACGTACGCCTCCATCTTGTGGCCGCTCGCTCCGTGGCCAATCATGACGAGTCGAGAACTCGTAATACCTTCTGGCGTCCAAAGAGCGAGCGGTATGACTCCGTGGGACCCTACGATGGTTCCGACTTGTTCGCGTACCCCGTGGCTGGTCGTTTCCGAGACAATATCCATGGGGGCAGCGTAGCGAGTCCTTTTTATTGCAGTAAAGAAAGGTGGGAGCAATGGGGCACCCGATGTTTCAGTACGACCCGACTGTCGGGGACGCGATCTTTAATTACTGCCGTGAACGGCTCATGATCAACCCGGTCCCCCTCGACTACGGCGGGACCCTGGACAACCCCGAGCACGCCCTCGAAGGCATGATTACGAGTGACGGACTCGACAGCGAGACGGTCCTTGACTTCTTTCGCGACGTGCTCGCACCCAGCGTGGTCTCGATTGACTCGCCCGGCTTTCTCGCCTTTATTCCCAACGCCCCTACTAAGAACGCGCTGTTGTTCGACATGCTGATTGCGTGTTCGGGTTTGAACGGAACCAGTTGGCTCGAATCCATGGGCGCTGTCGTCGCTGAAAATCAAGCTTTGGAGTTTCTGGCCGCCCGAGCGGGCCTTCCCGACGGAGCGGGTGGATGTTTCGTATCCGGAGGATCGATTGGCAATCTCTCCGCACTGACGGTCGGACGTGACGTCGGTCGCTCACGACGGCCCAATACTGCGCCACACGAACTGCGCTTCGCGATCAGTGCCGACGCTCACTCGAGCATCGGATCGGCTTTGCACGTATTAGGCATCGAACCGTTGCTGATTGAGACCGATGATCATCGACTGACCGTCGCCAATCTTAAGGACGCTCTCGCCCAGGATCCCCACCCCGAAACCGTCATCGGAATCGTGGCGACCGCCGGGACAACTAATGCCGGCATCGTGGACGACCTTGAGGGTCTCGGAAGTTACGCCCGCGAAAACGACCTGTGGTTTCACGTGGACGGTGCCTACGGCGCGGCCGCGATGTTCTCACAATCCCACGGAGAGTTGATGCGCGGACTTCGTCACGCCGACAGTTTCATCGTGGACCCTCATAAATGGCTGTTTGCGCCGTTGGACTGTGCGGCGTTGGTCTACCGCAATCCTCGTTTGGCGCGAGCCGTTCATACCCAACAAGCCGGATACCTCGACGTTTTGCACGAGGGCGACGACGAACATTTTGATTGGAACCCGTCAGATTTTGCCATTCATCTGTCACGTCGAGCTCGCGGACTTCCCTTTTGGTTTTCGCTCGTCACTCAAGGTGTGTCCAACTACGAGAGCGCTGTGCAGGCGGCCATTGATTTGGCCCAGCGCAGTGCCACCATGATTGAACAAAGTGATTTTCTCGAACTCGTACGGCCGGCGGGGCTGTCAGTCGTACTCTTTCGCCGCAAGGGATGGAGCCCAGCGCAGTACAACGAGTGGAGCCATCAACTCCTGCGTGATCAGGTGGCCTTTGTTACTCCCACCAAGTGGGAGGGAGAAACCGTGGCGCGATTTGCGTTCCTGCACCCCGATACGACGGACGAGATGGTCCGCGCCATCTTGAACTCAATGGCGAATTAGTCATACATTCACGCCGTTAATCTCACAGTCACTACGACACCGGAGAAATATGGCGCACTACGCAATGTCGCTCGACACACCCTGGAGTGCTGAGCGGGCCTTTAAATATCTCGCTGACCTCGCGCATTTCGCCGACTGGGATCCGGGTGTGAAGAAGTCAGTGGCGGTCAACGGCACGGGACCGGGCATTGGTGCAGCGTGGGACGTCACTGTTGGCGGCGTGGGACGTGACATCACGTTGCGATACGTCATCAGCGAAATGCAACAGGATCGTCGCGTCGAAGTGCGTGCGGAGAGTTCGACGTTGCGCAGCGTGGACGTCATGACTTTTGTCCCCCAGCAGAGTGGCTGTACCGTGACGTATGACGCCACTCTCGAAACATTGGGAGTTTTAAAAGTAATCAGCCCTGTACTCGCGTTGAGTTTTAAGCGCATTGGCGACCGAGCCGCCGGCGGACTTCGCCGCGCGCTCGAGTCCACAAACTGACCTATTTCTTGGTGGTCGTCGTCACCGAAGTCGGAGCCAATTTGACGCTGACCGGATCACCGGACCAGATCAGTTCGACCCAGGTTTGCCCGGGAGTCATGTCAATAACGTGTCCCTTGGCGTCGTAGTACGTCGTGACGTTGCCAATCTGGGCGCGTTTCCAGGTGCCATTTATTTCGTGGCCTCCGGTGAAGACCTGAACCTTTCCAGTGCCGACGAGATTCGCTTCTGCTCCGAGTTCACAGACTTGACCGAGATAGTGCACCGTCATTACGACCACGTTTTTGGGTGACAGGCGCGTTCCGTCGACCGTGACGTCGGGCTGGTTGAACATTGTTCGGTCCCACCCGTACGACGTGGGATTCCAAAAGTAACTCACGGCGTAGCCACCCGCAAAACCAATGTGAAATGACGTCACCGCAGGTCCAGCAATCTTGGCGCCCGGTGCACGGTACTGAAACAGCGGTGGTGGCGGAACGGGAGTTCCGCCAAAATTAAATAGTTTCAGACCAACGCCGTACAGGTTGTTAGGAGCAATTCGCCCCACATTGTCGCGGAACATTGCCGAGCCAGCACTCGTCTCATCAATGGTCTTGACCGGAGCCGTGGCGATCGAGTGCACGGCGTACGGTGCACCACCGGAGTAGGTAAAGAGTCCTCCGATGGGCCACACAATTTCTCGGTCAGAGCGTCGAACCGATCGAATGGGTCCAATCTGGCTCGGGGCGCTGGAGTTAAACACCGCGGCGAGACGAGTAATGCAACCCTCCACGATCTCTTCGTAGATCACGTCGGCATGATTGATACCGCGCTGAGGTTGAGCCTCGGGCGTGTTTTCAATCTTGACGGTGAGCGCGGATCGAGTGGCCGACAACCCGCTCGGATCGGGAAGTCCCGTCAAGGGGGCGATCGGGACGGGCACGGTGGTCGTCGTCGCCACGGTGCTCGTTGTGCTCGTGCTGCGCGAAAAGTGATAACCGGCAAACGCGCCGGCGGCCAAAACAACGAGAACGGTGACGGTGATCAAGAGTCGACGCATGGGACCAAACTACGCGAGCATCGCTGAAAACGTTGGTTTGTTCGTTCGCGCTGAAGCAACCTACTACTGCCTCGCGACTAGAGATTTTCTATGACGTACTCAATGAATGGAAATTACTCGTCGACGCTCTTCACTCTGAGGCGTTGCGCAAGTTGAGTCGCAACTCCACTCCCGCTCGCCGATCGTCAAATCCCAACGATCTATAGAGTCCTTCACCCTGCCACGACGCGTGAAGTTCCACTAACTCGAGTTTTCGCTCTCGCAGCTCGCCGATGAGGTGCTCCATCACGGAGCGCGACAGTCCCCGGTGGCGATACGACGGTCGCGTGGACACCGAGTGCAGATAGGCACCGTTGCCGGATGGAAATTCCGGAAAGGGAACAGATCGACGCAACGACGCCGCGGCGAGCGCGACCACACCGTCGTGCGTTGAACGTGCGACCGAGACAATCGTGCTTCGTTGCGCGATTTCCTCGGCGAAGTAGTGCTCGGTGCTTTTTACCCAGTCTGGTGACGTTTCACGAAGATGAACCGAGAAGTACATCTCTTCGCGCAGTGACGCCAGCTCGGCTGCGTCACTAACGACTGCAAAGTCGACGTGACAGAGATCGTTGGAGCGAAGCTCCTTGTAGATAACGGTGTGGGCGAGATTAGTCTCGCGGCTCAAATGCTCTGAACCGGCAATCGAATGCCATCCAGATTTTTTATAAAAACCCCAAGCGCTGTCTCGACCGTTAGCCCACAGTTCGCTCACGCCGGCGCTCGTTAGTCGGCTTTGCGCGCCGCGCAAAAGCAGAGAACCGTAACCGAGACCCTGAACTTCGGGCGCGGTCGCTAAATAGCGCAATTGGTAGGAATCACGGGCGGAGTCAACCGGCGACGTCGAAGGATAAAAGGAACCGGCCGCGACGACAGTGTCGTCAAGTCGAACGGCGTAGTGCTGAGCGCTGACATCGTCGTCGCGCGGATCACTCACTGATACGTCGGGGTCATTTGCGCGCAACACGCGTCGGCGCAAATCAAAGAGCTCGCTCGCACTGACTGACTCAACGACGCGAAGATTAGACGTAGTCATTGGTCACCAGATTCGTGGTCATCATCTGCAAATGCAACGAGCGATCGCGGTCCATGGGCTCAGGTCGACCCACGTCAGAAAACCCCAGGCGTGAATAAAACGCTCGGGCACGAGGTAGTGACGTCGTGACGTGAAGTCCCAGCGTCTCGACCCCTTCACGTCGGGCCCACTGCGCTACTTCACGCACGAGGCGCGTCGCCACTCCGGTGCCGCGAACCTCAGTTCGAACGAACATGCCGTACAACCACCTGGCGTCTGACATTTTTTCATATCGGCCTCCTCCGGCCATGCCCACCACGTCACTGTCGTTAACGGCCAAAAAGTAGTTCCACGAAGTGGCCATCAGTTCCCACTGTGCCGGGACGAAACGCTCGGCTTCCTTCAATGTTGAGCCGAACGCGTCGGGTTCGTCTCGCAGCGAGAGCAGTCGAATTTCGCGCAACTGATTTGCGTCACTCGCCGTTGCTCGATGGATGGTCACCGTACTCATCAACTTTCGCGACCCATCCACTCCGAAATATTTTTCTCTCGTTCGCTGCCGTGAGCGAACTGTCCACGAATCGACTCTTGATTGACGTCCGGTTGATTTTGCGACAGCTTTGCCGACGCACTGATTGTCGACACCGTGATTTGCACGCCAACGATCGCCGTCAAGCGTTTCTCGATGTGCTGTGCTGGCGCGTCGTCGATCGACCACGGACCCGGCTGTGAGATTTCAAAGCGATCCGTCATCTCACGCACCAACGCTCGCTTCCACTCAACATCGTCACGAATGGTGACGTGGCCGTCAACGCTGGCAACGACGTAGTCCCACGTTGGTACGACGGCTGGATTTGTCTGTTTAGTGGGATAGAGATTCGGAGAAATGTAGGCGCTGGCGGCGCTAAAAAGTACGTTCACTTCATCACCGTCGCGGGCAGAGGACCACCACGAGTTGGCTCGGGCCACGTGGGCACGAAGTTCGCCTCGCTCCCTATCCACAATGACGGGAACAAAAACTGATTTCAGGCCGCTCCGAGAGCCCACCACCAAAAAACCCGCACCCTGATCCTGCACGATCTGCCACGCAACGTCGGTGCTCACGGTAAAGGGACCCGGAACGTACATGGGGAGAGTTTTCCATACGCCGCCATCGCTACAAAGTGGAAGATTCGCTCCTACGGCTCAACGGGCGGTTCGTCAGCGTCGCGCACCTTCAGTCGCAACGCGGCAGAGTTGCCGACCAGTCGAGCCGCCACACTCTGTGTGGCGCCCGCAAGACCGAAGAGCGGCATGTTGACGTAGACCGATTCACAGGAATCTTGATTCACCAAAATTGTTTCGTGCCATACACCGACTGCGCTGTTATCGCGAGCTCGCTGGTTGAAGGTGCGCCACGCACCGAGATGGGTGAGTTCAGCGTTTCTCGCGTAACTTTCGAGACTCTCAAAGTCGCGCCAATACTGAACGACCAATATCACCCGTCCCGACAGGTAACTGCGTGGGGCGCTGAGCAGACCGAGCGAGGGATTTCTGCGTAACTCCGCGATCATCTTTCCCATCGCCACAAAAACGGGAATCCATCGCCCCAATCGCCATGGCTGATTGATTCGCATCCCAATGAGTAAGACCACCGCGCCGCTATCGGGCAACTGAGCGCTGAAACGCCCGCTCTGCACGTTTGACATAATGCCTCCCTGTTCAACCTGACGTCACTGTTCAACTCCCAAGCCAACCTGGTGAGAAGTCTGTTCAATTAGCTTCTCGAAGGCGTCGTCACCGCGGCGAATCGAGCCCTCCAAATGGCCAAACAGTTCGAAACTCAAGAAGCCAAAGATTTGCGTCCACGCAAATAGTCCACGAAGCGCCACCGATGCGGGAACGTCCGGCATCAACACTTGAACGCCGGACATCTCGAGCGCGCGAGCGGCCTCGTCGTCGTCACGCTCGTTGGTCTTGCGCGTTGTCTGTGCGCAGTCGTCGTTCAAGATGCGCGCAATAACACCTGTTGCTCGCGTAGCCGCGGCCACGGTGAACGCCGGTGCCTCGTAGCCCGGGATCGGTGTTCCAAAGATCAACGCATATTCGTGGGGATGAGCGTGCGCCCATTGGCGAATCGCGCGACACGCCGCTCGCCAGCGAGAGCGCAAATCGCCGCGATCGATCTTCCGTTCAGCTGTTTCGGTGCAGACACCGAGATCGTTGTAGGCATCCACAATGAGAGCCGTCAGTAGCTCGTCTCGATTCGCGAAGTAGCGGTAGAGCGCCGAGGAGGTCTGGTCCATTTCTCGTGCCACTTCACGCAAACTGAGTGCGGCGGCGCCTCCGCAGGCGAGTTGGGCCCGGGCGGTTGCTTTGATGCGTTCAACACTCGCTGCTCGAGTGGCGGCGCGCTTAGGACTCTCCATCCGCCCAGTATTCCACGGATTTGGAGAAAAGAGAGCACTGCTCTTGACAAATCTGTCATGACTCGCCATACTGGTACTAAACGAGAGCACTGCTCTCAATATTGAGGGAGCGTCATATGTCTCAGTTCACCATCGTTGGGGCCGGATCCATTGGCTCAGGCGTCGCTCAGTCCCTGGCCGCGGCCGGACACGACGTCAACGTTGTCAGTCGCCGAGGTACCGGACCCCTCCTCGCTGGCGTCTCTCTGGTGGCCGCCGATGCCACGAACGAAGAGAGTTTGAGCCGGATCGCTCAAGGATCGGTGGCGCTCTTTAACTGCGCGAATCCCCCCTACGACGCGTGGCCCACTGAGTGGCCCCCGCTCGCGGCATCACTTCTCGGCGCCGCCCAACGAACCGGCGCGACATTGGTCACGATGTCCAATCTCTATGTCTACGGTCAGCCCAGCGGTCCCATGAGTCCCCATGACGACCTCGCGGCGACGTACGAAAAAGCGCAGGTCCGTGCTCAGATGTGGCGCGACGCCAAAGCCGCGCACGACAGCGGCTCGCTACGTGCGGTAGAGGTGCGTGCCTCGGACTTCATCGGAACCACTGCCAACTCGCTCTTTGAAGCGCGCACCCTCAAGCGAATCGTCGCCGGCAAGCGGAGCTTCGTTCTCGGAGACCCCGACGCTGCACACAGTTGGAGTTTCGTCGATGATGTAGTGGAGACGTTGATCACGGTGGCGCTTGAACCGTCGAGCTGGGGTCGTGCGTGGCACGTAGCGACGAACGATGCACGTTCCTCACGCCAGGTCGTGACTGATTTGGCACAGTTCATTGGACTCTCTGACGTCAAAGTCAGTGCCGTGCCCCACTCGCTACTGCGCGCAGCCGGACTGTTTAGCTCCATGGCTCGAGAGATCCCGAAGACCCTGTATCAGTTTGAATCACCGTTCGTCATTGACGACCGAGAGACCAGAGAACTTCTTCATCTCACCCCAACGCCGTGGTTCGAAGTGTTGCGCAGCACTCTCGCGCTGATCCCTAACGTTGTTCCCGCTCGAGCCTCACGCTCGCGAGTCGAGGTGAGCCTTTAGACCTTCCAATGTGGTGCGAATGGACTCACGCGTGAACTGCTCGCGGTCCTTTCGAATCGAGCCCGATAGTCGTTTTGACAGCTTCGAACGTTGGTCCGTCCAGGTCTCGCTGACCGTGGACCCAGTCGGCGTCGCGGCAATTTCGTACGACCAGTGCGCCACTTTGAAGGGTCCAACGGTGACCTCGAAGGCAAAGGACCGTGGAGACGAGAAGTCAACGACGGTGACGGAAGTCGTCCAACTTTTCTTGCCGTTCGAATTGGTGCCTCGAAAACGAGCTCCGAGGGCCGGCCCCTTCGCACCTTTCCAGGATCCACCGGTATTTTCCGGCGAAAACTTACCCATATTTTCTAATTGACTAATGCTTTCAAACACCACGTCAGGTGCGGCGTAAATGTCAATGGAATCGCTGATCGTGGCCATTGCGAAAGGTATCACGGACGCCTGGAGGGACCCTGCACTCAAATCAGAAGGCAATCGTCGAGGGGCCGGCCACCTCGTTTACTCGTTTTATAAAACGTGGGCCAAT
>JANXTQ010000047.1 GCA_025352305.1 Actinomycetes bacterium | reverse complement strand
TCAGTCACAGCCCCTTTGGCTGTACTTCCGACTCCCCAGGTTCGGTGAACAGATTCTGGCCAGTCTCCAGAAGCAAGCAAAGAGGTTCCGACATGGAGTCGAAAGATTGATCCGCGGTGATTTCCTCCTTGTGGATGCCTTCCGTTTGTATTTCCCTTGTGCTGCGAAAGCCGACCCCACAAAGTCGATTTCGATGGTTTCAGCGCATGGGTACCAACTCGAACAACGCGGGACGTGATGCCGTCCTCGCGATACTCACCTTCCTCAAAGAAAAAGTAGACACCTCTCCTCGGCCAGTTCATTCGTCCGACGCATTCGGACAACTGCCGCTTGCCTCCAAGGCGCCGTTCGAGATTGCTGAGTACAACGTAAAGATCGTCGAGTGCGTTTTGGCGAACAGTTACGTCCATTGCACACCTTGATAGAAAGAAACCTGTCTACCCTGAGATAAGCCCTCGGTAGGGTTCTCAACCGAACAGCCCCTAGACCGCAGTCCTTGGTCAAGTCCGAAGTTGCGATAGTCCGCTCCGGCGTGAAACTCGAAGGTTTCGCCTGGCACCGGCTTTATGAAATTGGAAATTGACTCCAAAACGAACTCTGCCCAACGGCGCCGTTCCGCGCTAGAAGCGCCTTTGAGCGCTACGTCGTAGGGAGAAATCACTGTCAACGGGTTGACCAGCCCATGTAGAGCGGACAGGATCCACCACTCATCGCACGAGCGTTCGACAAATTCTCTTCGACCCTTGAAAAGGGTGGACAGATACAGATCCTGTGCGGGCATAGCAACTGTCGCCTTGGTCTTTACGCACCCCACTAGGCCAATTCGTCTCGGCTGTCCCTCGGAGCGTCGTCTGGCCATGGGCGTGAAGGTTTGTGAAGAAGTTTCGAGGTCAATTCGTGAAATCTGAGACTCACGGTGGTCTAGTGGTTTCAGTATTGCGGGGCGCAGTTGCAAGGGCGGTCCAACTTTGCTGAAACGCACTGTGCCCACGGAGAACTGCGGTGACGCGATTCGCCCTGCATTAACCCACGAAGATGCATGAGCGTGGCTTTTCTGCCCATTGGCCCACCACGCTTGATACTTTCTTGCCGAGGTTGGAAGACCTCCAACGATCTCGTCAAGACGAGAAAATGGAATTTCGACGACGTCCTCTCGCTGTGACATCAAGAACACAGTTAGCGCTTCATAGCGAGAAGTCATCGAATCAAGTATGCCCGACCGCAATCAGATTCGACCGTGCCGATATCCGGTTCAAATCTCTGAGTCCCTTGTCGCACCGAGTCGCCGTCCACCACTGCTAGCCGGCGGTACTTGCAAATGAGTTCGTTCTCCAGCGACAAATTGCACCTACTGTGAAGCTCGAACAAAGCGTACGAGGAGTCACTGTGAACGCGTTCTATTTTGTGATGGGACTCATTCTCGTCGTCCTCACGTCGGTAGGAATTCTCTTCATCCTCGTTCTGCCGCGCCAGCCCAGTGGCCTCGAAAAGACATCGCTGTGGGTAAATCGTGCAGTGCGAATCGTTTTTTTGGCCCTCTCGCGGCTGGCCCGTAGCTATGAAGCAAAGGACGCGATTTTGGCTCCGATTGCGCCGGTTGCTCTGATCGCCCAACTGCTGTTTTGGTCGATGTGTTTGACGCTCGGCTTCGCATTAATGCTCATGTCCACGGTTCATTCATTCGGGCCAGCTCTCTTGCAGGCTTTAACGGCACTCTTCACTGTGGGGACGTATCACGTTGGTGGAACCGCCAATCGCGGGATCGATATTGCCGCCGGCGCGTTGTGGGTGGTCGTGGTTGCACTGCAGATTGCTTATTTGCCGTCGCTCTACAGTGCTTTTAGTCGACGCGAGAGTTTGGTCGCCATGCTGGAAAGCCGCGCAGGCGTACCCGCGTGGGGACCCGAACTACTAATCCGTCACCAGTTAGTGGGAATCACCGATACCTTGCCGAGTCTGTACGACCAGTGGGAGCGCTGGGCATCCGAGGTGGCCGAATCGCACACGACCTATCCCGTGTTGTTGCTCTTTCGTTCCCCGGAGCCGTGGTACTCGTGGCTGATTGGCTTGCTCGCCGTTTTGGACGCGGGGGCCATGCATTTGGCTCTCTGTCCGAGCACCGCACCATCGTCGGCGCGACTTTGTCTGCGAATGGGATTCACATTGATCAATCGAGTGGGACGAACGGTGGGCTTCAAAGTAGAAACCGATCCCAATCCCGAGGGACCCATTCAGTTGACCTTCGAAGAGTTCGACGCTGCTGTCACGCAACTCAATTCCAGCGGCTTCGCTATGGAGCGAACGGCCGAAGAAGCATGGCCGCACTTCGTGGGCTGGCGAGTCAACTATGAAGAAGTCGCGTATGCCTTGGCCGATCGACTGGTTGCACCGCCCGCGCCGTGGAGCGGACATCGCAGTCACTTGAGTCGTGGCACTGAAGGACCTCATCGGCCCCCGCACCGCCGACCAGGATCAACCAAGACTTTTTCCTACGACCGCCCGGACGTTGTTAATCCCGGTCGCGACGCTCGCTAATCAGCCACCCGCAAGGTCGGGCGAAATGAGTGCAGTGACGGCGTCGCCAATCCATGACGAAAAGTATCGATTCAGGTGCAGTTCGTCGTAGTAGACGAGGTGCACTCCGGAAGTGTCCTTGATGAACAACGCGCATTTTTGTTTCGTGCACAACAGGGGAGTGGGCGACACAACGAACGTTCCATTCGCCTTCGACGCATTGGTGATGGCGGCGAGTAATACGGGCGAGACCATCTGGGTGGGCGATCCCTCACAATTAGTGATCGGTTTGATGTACGCGAGACACGTCGAAGGCTTGTACTTCGTCCAATCCGGTGTATATGCCGGTAAGGGAGCCATCGTGATAACGCGCGGCGTGATGGCGTGAAACGCCTTGATTGCGGTATTGACTAGCGGCTGAATAATGCTGAGAACCAACGGATCTGTAGCGATGTGACTTTTAGGATGCGCTCGACCGGCCAGTACCACGGCACTAGGTGAGTTTTTCGCAGCCCAGGCCACGACGTTGTGATCAAAGCTTGTGCACTGTGCCACCGTGAATCCGCCTTGAATCACCCAGTTCGGCTTATTGGGAACGCCCCACGGGGGACATTCGGGGTGCGCCAAAAAGACGACGCGCCATCCGAGGTTGCGTCCCATTTGATCAAAAGCCGGAAGCCACATACCCGCCTGTGAGTCACCCGTGAGTAACAAGACGTGCGTCGACGCCGTATCGCCGTACGCGCAACGAACCGCAGCGTCCACGGGAATGGTCACGTTCGAGCTAGCCGAGGCGGGGTAGCACGTGGGTCGCGACGGCGATATCGACGCGTCTTTGGACGTCATTGTCAAAAGTGGCGGCAGGGACGTCGCGAGATTGGGCGTGGCCTTGATCGCGACTGACGTAGCGACCAGCGCTTCGAGCTGACTGAGAGTGGGACGAGGTGACGTGGAGTGCGCGGGCAACGAGGTGAGCGTTGCCACAGCGAGACAAATGGCGCCGATCGCCAAAGAACGTGTCGTGGTCAGGGCAAGTCGTACGCGCGTTGAACGCTGAAGTTCTTGATTCACGATCTATCGAAACTACTCCGACGAGGCCCCACCAATAGTTCACGCACACGAAGCGGCAGGAACGAAGACCAGTCACTCTGCAATTCGCAATATCTATGGGACTGGGTACCGCAATGAACGCCGACTTAATGAAAGAATGACCGAACTGTGGATTCACTCCTTTCATCTCCTACTGCGGTCTTGGATGACAAGGACCTACCCCCGCACCCACCGGAGAACACGCCGGGGGGCATAGATTTAGAGTTTCGACCAGACATTGAGGGCCTACGTGCCGTAGCCGTCATCCTGGTCGTGCTCTATCACTGTCGCATCAAGTGGCTGCACGGTGGATTTGAGGGTGTGGACGTATTTTTTGTGTTGTCGGGATTTCTCATCACGGGACTGTTGCTCAAAGAACACGACCGCAAAAATCGCATTTCAATTCTCGGCTTCTACGCGCGCCGAACGCGCCGAATTTTGCCGGCCGCGATGTTCGTTCTCTTTATCACGGTGGCGCTGTCGTATTTCATGTTGGCGTTCAACGTCTACGGCAACGTCGCTCAGGACGGCCGTTGGGGATCGTTCTTCCTGGCGAATATTCATTTCTCTAACTTCGGCGCGCAGTATTTCAATTTGGGTTCTCCGCCTTCACCGCTCACGCACTACTGGAGTTTGGCGGTCGAAGAACAGTTCTACGTGGTCTGGCCGTTACTCATTTTGGCCATTGGCCTGGCGTGTCGCAAATTCCACGTGCCTCTTCGATGGGTCGTCCTAGGCGTTGCCACAGTTGGATTCGCGGTGTCGTTGTGGTGGTCAATTTTGCAAACGTCCCACGATCCCAACGCCGCGTTTTTTTCACCGCTCACGCGCTCGTGGGAACTTGCCGCCGGGGCCGCGCTAGCGGCCAGCGTTCCGTGGCTACAAAAGTTCAACCGAATCTTCGGGGTTTGCCTCGCGTGGGCGGGCCTCGTGACAATTGTCATTGGGGCGTTCGTGCTGGCTGACGATCAGTACCATGGGGCCATCTTGCTCGTGCCGGTACTCGGAGCGGTAGCTGTTGTGGCGGGAGGCGCGTCGGGCATCGGCGCAACTCACCTACTGGGTTTTCGTCCGGTGCGGTCTATAGGCCGCGTGTCGTACGGCTGGTACTTGCTGCATTTTCCTCTGATGATTTTGGCGGTCGGGCCAATATGGAACAACGTGGGACTGCCCATCCACGAGAATCTCTGGATCGCGGCCGGTTCTTTGGCGGCGGCCTACGTGATGTTCTACTTTCTGGAAAAACCAATAC
>JANXTQ010000300.1 GCA_025352305.1 Actinomycetes bacterium | reverse complement strand
AGTTCGCTCGCAGTATTGAGACTCCCAGTGCAATTCTGGCAATTTCGGCTCACTGGTTCATCAACGCCACCGCGGTGACCTCAATGTCGCGACCTCGAGTTATCCACGACTTTTTTGGATTCCCTCAAAAGCTGTTCGACTTTGACTACCCCGTCGACGGCTCGCCCGATCTGGCGCGACGCGTGAGCGAAATAGTGGACCCGGTGTGGGTCGGGCTCGACGATGAGACCTGGGGAATTGATCACGGAACGTGGTCAGTACTGGCACACATGTATCCCGACGCCAACGTGCCGGTCGTTCAGTTGGCGATCGACGCGAGCAAACCAACGCAGTTCCACGTCGACCTCGGATCGCGACTCGCTCCACTCATGGAGGAGAACATTCTGATAGTCGCCAGCGGAAACATTGTGCACAATTTGCGCGCCGTCGACTGGACACGCGCCAACGATGGTTTTGATTGGGCCGAACGATTTGATAGTGACGCTCGATCGCTCATGATGAACAGTCCGAGCACGCTCAGCGAACTAGAAAAAAGTGACGACTACCGCTTCGCGGTGCCGACGACAGATCACTTCTTGCCGTTGGCGTACCTCGCGGGAATCTGCGCAGTTCGCAGTGAACAGCCGAGCGTCATTAGCGACGGCTGCACGATGGGATCACTGTCGATGACTTCTTACCGAGTGGGCTAGATCTCAACCAGCGCTATATGCGTTGGCCCCACGGTGAGACGGGGGTGAAGACCCCGAGGGCCGATTCGAGGTCCGCCGCCGCGGCGAGACAGCGGCCCTCGTCGAAGCGGTTCGCAATGATCTGGACTCCTTGAGGCAGTGACTCATGAATACCCACGGGCACGCACACAACGGGCAGACCCAGCACGTTCATCGGCGCCACGAATCGAGTGAGCTCTGCCACCTGGGATCGACCGGCGTCGTCACGGGTATCGAGGTCATTGATGAAGGGCGGCTCGGTCCACGTGGGTCCGACAATCAGCTGGTACTGCTGAAAGAAGTTGGCCCATTCACGCTGCAGGGCGTGGCGACGCTGGTGCAACTCATAGCTTCGCTGAAGCGTTGGTTCCGGTAGTCGGCGAATAGAGCCACGCAACAACTCCACGCCTTCCTCGGACATGATGCCCTCCAAGCTGGGCAGGGAAATAGCCGTGTCGTAAAGAAGAATTTGTGCCCAGACCATGTGCACCTCTTCGAGCATCGGTGGCTCCACGGGCACCACGTCGTAACCGAGGGCCGATAGCGCCCGGCCGGCGACACGAACGCTCTCGGCCGTTGTGGGATCGGTATACCCACCCGGTGGTTCTGCCAGGAGCGCCACCGTGCAGGGCGAAAACTCACGCGGCGTGGGTGGAGTCGGTGCAATCAACGGGTCGCGAGGGTCTGGTCCCGCGAGAACGTCAAACATTGCTCGTAGGTCGCCCACTCGACGCGCCATCGGGCCGGTAACCGACATCAACTGGCCGGCGAGGTTCGGGGGCAATCGCGCCGTGCTGGACGCTGAGGCGATCCGGTGAGCGGTGGGCTTTAACGCATTAATCGCGCAGCAGTAAGCCGGATTACGCAGAGATCCCCCAATGTCGTTTCCGAGTCCCATTGGACTCATGCCGGACGCGATCGCGGCGGCTTCTCCGCCCGACGATCCACCCGCGGTGTGACCCTGAGAAAAGGGATTGCGCGTAAGTCCATAGAGCGACGAACGAGTGTGCACCCGCAGCGCAAAGTCCGGGAGATTGGTTCTCGCAAAAGGAACAGCTCCCGCGCGACGTAGTCGTTGCACGCTCGGGGCATCCTCGCTCGCGATGGCGTTCACCAACGCCGGCACTCCTAGGGTCGTCGGGTAACCCGCGACGTCAATGTTCTCTTTAACGCTGAAGGGCACTCCATGAAGCGGTCCGAGCGGCTCACCTCGAAGAGTCAATTGGTCGGCCTCCTTCGCCCACTGCTGCGCCTCGTCAATGGAGCGAACGACGGCATTTAGTTCACCGTTCACCTCATCAATGCGCTCCAAATGCGCGTTCAACAGTTCGACGGCGCTGAACTCTTTGCCCGCAATGGCACGAGCCATATCCACCGCCGATAGCGACCACAGTTTTTCCACTCGCATCTCCTTCGCCAATGCCAGAGCGTAGATCGCCGTTGAAAACCAGTTCGCCCTGCGTCTATTGCGACGATTTTCAGTGAACCAAGCCGCCAATGTGTGCTCGTCGCTAACGAGCACGTCGAATCACTAGATCGACGACAACTGAGGATTCTCTCCATTCGCGGCTCGCTGCATTCGCTCAGCGGGTGCCTCGCGAGAGTCGGGGTGCGTCAAGATCCAAAAGCGCTGGGACCGAATTGCGTCGAGGACCTGTTCGGCCACTTCGGCCGGATCAATTCCGTTCTGCACCGCTTCACGAACGTAATTAGCAGTCGCTTCGCTGACGTCTGATCCGCCGGCCTCGGTCGCGGCTTGGGCAATATTGGTTTTTACCCACGCCGGGCAGAGCACACTCACCTCAACGGGAGAACCGGACAGTTTGTTTTCGAGGTAGAGACCTTCGCTGAGAGCAACAACGCCGTGTTTCGTGACGGTATAGGGACCGCCCCCCGGCACGGCGAGCAGACCAGCCATCGACGCGGTATTGACAATGTGGCCCTCACCCTGAGCGTTCATTGTTGGGAGAAATGCCCGCACTCCGTAAATGACGCTGTAGAGATTGATACCAATAGTTTTCTCCCACACGTCCATCGTTCCGTTCCACGGATCGCTCATGAGTCCGACCCCGGCGTTATTGCACAGCACGTGCGCCGCTTGGAAACGCTCCAACGTGAATCGAGCGAGCGCGATTACTTCGTCCTCTTTGGACACATCCAAAACGAAGGTCGCAATCTCCACGTCGCGATCGGCGAAGGATTTCTCCAATAACGCGAGTGCGTGCGCGTCAATATCCGCCGCGACGAGTTTCATGCCTTCATTTACAAATCGCTCGGCGAGTGCGAGTCCAATTCCGCTTCCCGCTCCGGTTACGACAGCGACTTTTCCCGTGAGATTTTCCATTTCGCGAGAGTATCAGCGGGGCTTTCTGGGCGCCGAGTTAGAGAACTTTGGAAAGAAAGTTCACTAGTCGCGGATCGCTCGGATGTGAAAGCAGGTCACTGGGGCTCCCGCTCTCCTTAACGACCCCTTCATCGAGAAAGTAAATGGAATCCGCGACCTCGCGGGCGAAACCCATTTCGTGCGTGACAACGATCATGGACATGCCCGACTGAGCGAGGTCGCGCATCACGTCGAGCACTTCACCGACTAGTTCAGGGTCCAGCGCCGAGGTCGGTTCATCAAACAACATCAGCTTGGGACCCATGGCTAACGCACGAGCAATGGCCACACGTTGTTGTTGACCGCCCGACAGTTGAGTAGGAAAGTAGTTCGCTCGATCGCTGAG
>JANXTQ010000291.1 GCA_025352305.1 Actinomycetes bacterium | reverse complement strand
GAAACCGGCTCGGAATTCGTACTTCACTGGAACGGCGTGTTACGACGTCGCTCGATGCCAACAGTTCGAGATCAATCTCAATGAGACCGGCGCGACGAGTGTCACGTGCGGCCGGCACCAGCTCGCCAATCAGTGCGGGATCGAGCTCACCCACTCGTCCAAACGTCACCCCCGTCGCTCGATCAATGAGGTCTGAGCACCGAGTCGGATGCCAACCCTTGGGCGCGCTGGCGCTACGAAGCACAACATCGGCGAGTGAGAGTCGCTCGGCGAGAATTCGCCACATCAGCACCGCGCTCGTCGCGTCGTCACCGTCACGCGCGAGCAGCACGCTCAGCACTTCACGCTCACTGGGCAGTTCGACGTCGTCGTGGCCCCCCACTCCTCCGCGACAACTCCGAGCGCTCGACGCCCAGGCGGGGTGTTCAAAGACGGTGCCCAACTCAAAGAGCACGACGTCACCCATTGTTCGTTCCAGATTCTTTGACCACGCCCGAGCGAGGCCGACCGTCATTGAACAACGCAACACCGACTCATCGGAGACCAAGGGATTCGTCACGCGCACTCGCTGCGGCGCGGGAGCTACGAGGTCGTAGTCAGCGTCAGAAATCAGTGAGGCGCTCCACGCCTCATCACAACCCAGTCCCACTAGTGCGTCGCGTACGAGTCGGCGGAACTTCTGTCGCTCATTTAGTGCACCGGGCTGTACCCACGTTGGCGTACGTCGACGGAGTCGGCGATATCCGTAGAGGCGCGCGATCTCTTCAATGACGTCGGCTCGTCCCGCCGCGCCGTCGCGCACATCCAATCGGGCCCGCGGAGGTGTCACCGTTAAAGATTCGTCATGTTCCGTGACGCCAAAACCAATCGCCCGCAGTGACCGTGCCGCTTCGCCGGTGTCAATCGGGGTCCCGAGTAACGCTTCAATCTGCTCGCCGGTCAGTTCAATGGACTCGCGCGCGTCAATTGTTCCCTCGATCTGCAGAGGACTCTTCAGCCACTGCGACTCGGGTGAACTCAACTGCAAGATTTCAACGAATCGCGCGAGCGCACGCGGAGCCAACTCTGAGTCGACGCCACGTTCAAATCGTGCCGACGCCTCCGAACGCAGTGCGTGGCGCTTGGACGTTCGCGCAATGGTCATGGGGTCAAAAAATGCCGCCTCGAGGAGCACGTCAGTGGTCGACTCGCTGATTTCACTCGATTCGCCGCCCATGACGCCCGCGAGGCCAATCGCTCGACCGTTAGCGTCCACAATTACGCAGTCAATTCCGGTGTCGCCCAGTCCCCGTCCCGCGGTGCCGAGAGTTCGAACAACGCCGTCGAGTGTGACGAGGGACTCGCCTTCGTGAGCTTGGCGAACGCCGAGGTGGCGTCCCGCGACGAGCGCGGCGTCGTAGGGGTGGGTGGGTTGTCCGAGCTCCAACATCACATAGTTCGACGCGTCCACGACATTATTTACAGCTCGCATCCCGGCCATTTCGAGGCGGCGCTGAATCCAGCGCGGTGACGCAGTTACGGTGACGTTGCGAATGACGCCAACGCTCAGTGCCCCGCACAACTCAGGTGAAGAGATCGCGGCCGAAGCGTACGAAGAGCTGGACTCTTCGCTGTTCGTCGTCGCCACGGAGCTCACCGTGACGGATTGATTCGTCCGTGCGGCGAGGTCGCGGGCCACTCCCTCGACACTCCAGGCATCAGGACGATTCCCTTCGGGCGAAATTTCCAAGACGACGTCGGGTTCAATGCCAAGAAGTTCCAACAGTGATTGACCCGCCTGAACGCCGGCGTACTCATCGAGGATCATGAGACCCGCCGCATCGGCGCTCAGAGCAAGCTCACTCGCCGAACAGAGCATCCCGTTTGAGACGACGCCGCGCATCTTTCGTTGCGCGATCTCGAAGCCACCCGGCAGTACTGCTCCGACCGGCGCCAGAGGGACAAAATTGCCAACATCGAAGTTCATCGCGCCGCAAACAATCTCGACCGGTCCCGCACCCGCGTTAGCCACGACGCGACGAATGCGATCAGCACCTTCGATCGCGTGAATCTCTTCCACCCGTGCAACGACGACCGCACTGAGGCCCTCGCCAATATTTTCAATCGACTCAACAACGAGGCCGAGATCGTCGAGGTCGTGGCGTAGCTGAGCCAAGTCGCTCGGAAGTTCAACGAACTCCTTCAGCCAGGACAACGCGATCTTCATGAGAACTGCCTAATGAATCGCAAATCGTTTTCGCTGAGAGCTCGCATATCCGATACTGCGTGGCGCATCTGTGCGCAGCGGTCGATTCCAAATCCGAAGGCGAAGCCGCTCCACTGCTCAGAGTCAATGCCTACGGCCTCAAAAACAGCCGGGTCGAGCATTCCGCACCCGCCCAGTTCCACCCAACCGCTGAGACTGCAGGTACGACACCCTTCGCCCCTACAGATCGTGCACGTGATTTCAAACTCAGCGGACGGCTCAGTGAAGGGAAAAAATGCCGGTCGAAGTCGTGAATCAATATCGGGCCCAAAGTACGCCCGGGTGAAGGTCTCAATCACTCCCGCGAGGTCGGCGAAGGAGATTCCACGGTCCACGACCAATCCTTCGATCTGATGAAAGACCGCCAGGTGGCGAGCATCGGGTGTGTCGCGGCGAAAACACCGTCCCGGCATGACGGCGTGAATCGGCAACGTGCCGGCCGCGACGGCATTTTCCATGAGGTGAATTTGGGTCGGCGAGGTGTGGGTTCGCAGTAAAACCGTTTCCGGTTCACCCACGTCCAAGTAAAAGGTGTCCCACATCCCGCGCGCCGGATGTGCGGGTGGGATGTTCAGGGCCTCAAAGTTGTACCAGTCGGTCTCAACTTCAGGTCCATCCGCGACGGTAAAACCCATGCCGACAAAGACGTCCTCTAACTGGCGCTGCGTGCTCGCGACCAGGCCGCTGTGACCTGCGCGAAGCGGTGCACTAGCTCGACTCGACACGACGTCGGCTAGATCCATACGGTCAACTTCGAGCTGCTGAGCGCGCTCGGACTGGCTGAGTTCGACGAGACGGCTTTCACGCGCCTCGGCGACGCGTTGGCGTGAGGCCTGCAGTAGTGCGCCCGCCTCCTTGCGCTCTTCGGGGCCGAGAGATCCGAGAGTCTTTTGGAGCGTCGCAAACGGTGACCGCTTGCCCACCATCTCATTTTCGCTCTCACGCAGGGCGTCCACGCTCGCCGCGGCGTTGATCTGTTCTAGAGCACTCGACTCGGCAGAGTCCACTTGGGAAACGTCAAAGGGGCTCATTAAGTACCGATGTTAGGTGCTGGGTGGCGCTGCTCGACGATCTCGCTGGCTCTTGGCTTCGAAGAGAACAACAGCAGTGGCGATGGAAACGTTCAGTGACTCACTTCGACCCTGCATGGGAATTGAGATGCTCTCGTCACAGTGCGAAATGGTCAGCTCACTCAGTCCCTCGGCTTCATTGCCGACAACGATCATGGCCGTACCGGAGAGATCGACTTTTCTATAGTCCGTTCCATCGCGCACCACCGTTGCATAGCTCGAACCCGCGACGTCACTGAACCACGCCGCCACCTCGGCAAAGTCGGTGCAAGAAATGACCGGAATGTGAAATATTGAACCAGCACTGGCGCGCAGCGTTTTGGGATTGTAGGGATCGACGCTGTGGCCACAGATAATGACCGCGGACGCACCCGCGGCGTCCGCCGTTCGAATGACCGTTCCCGCGTTTCCCGGATCGCGAACGTCGTTGAGTACAACAACTAACCCCCGCAAAACGAAATCGCTCAATCGAGTCGGCTCGAATCGAATGGCGGCCAGAACGGGTTGAGGATTTTGAGCATCGGCGACGCGCTCCAAAACGCCCGGCGCCAAGTTAAAAACGCGAACTCCCGCTTTGTCACAGCGAGCGAGCAGTGCTCGCAGCGAATCGCTCGTCGCGTGAGCTTCGTCCACGTAGACGCCTTCAAATTCGCACTGCGAATCGAGAGCGGCTTCGAGCAGGTCCGGGCCCTCGATGACGCAGACGCCCTCACTCCAGCGCAACGTGCGTTTTTGAACGAGGCGACGCAACCGACGCACTCTTTGGTGCGACGACGCGAGCGCCTCGTTCAGAACGACCTACTTCGTCAGTGCGCTCGACGCTTGCTCAACGAGTGCGGCAAACGCCGCGGAGTCGTTGACGGCCAATTCGGCCAGCATGCGACGATCGACTTCAATACCCGCGGCATTGAGGCCCGCGATGAAACGGCTGTAACTCACTCCGTGCTCACGAGTACCGGCATTGATTCGCTGGATCCACAACTTGCGAAACTCGCCCTTGCGTGCTCGACGGTCACGAAACGCGTATACGCCCGCGTGCTGGACCGCTTGATTGGCGGAGCGAAAAGTACGACTGCGGTCACCGTAGTAACCCTTGGCCTCTTCAAGAATCGCCTTGTGGTGCTTCTTGGCGTTAACTGCGCGCTTTACACGTGCCATTGATCTATCTCCCTTTCTCGCGTGCCTACAGGCCCATTAATTTCTTGATGTTCTTTGCCTGGCCCGGGGCCACTTCGGTCTCTCGGCCGAGTCGGCGGGTGCGCACTGATGATTTGGTTTCCATCAAGTGGCCGCGAAAGGCCTTGCGGCGTCGAAGTCGACCGGTGCTGGTGACCTTGATGCGCTTCTTCGCGCCACTGTCCGTCTTCATTTTTGGCATATCAACTCTCCTCAGTCACAATCTCTGACGTCGCATCCGGTGATGCAACGTCGTTACTCAGTACTAATTCAGGCGAATCGGGTGAATCGGGTGAATCGGTTTTTGCAACTTTGGGACGCTTATCGGGACCGAGCACCATTGTCATGTTTCGTCCGTCCAGCTTCGGCGACGACTCCACACGGGCGAGGTCGCCAATGCGCTCGACGATGCGGTCCAAGATTTTCTTACCCAACTCCGGGTGAGCTGACTCTCGTCCACGAAACATGATCGTGACCTTGACTTTGTGACCTTCGTTTAAGAAGCGTTCCACCATTCGAGTTTTTGTTGAGAAGTCCTGATCACCAATCTTGGGGCGATATTTCATCTCTTTTACGCCGACGTTTTGCGTCTTGCGTCGCGACTCTTTGGCCTTTTGGGCTTCATCGAACTTGAACTTTCCGTAGTCCATAATGCGACATACCGGCGGGCTCGCGGTGGGAGCGATTTCAACCAAATCGAGATCCAGACTGCGAGCCAGAGCGAGTGCGTCACGAGTTGACGTCACGCCCATCTGGTTGCCTTCGTGGTCAATCAGGCGAATCGATTCCACGCGAATACGGTCGTTCACGCGGTGGTCACCAGGCACTGTTGCGATAACTCTCTCCTTGCTCCTTACGACACCCCAAGGTGTCGCCACGGCAAGCGAGGCTAAATAGGCCGGACCTAGCGCACCAAGGGTGGCGAGGTGGAAGTTGGCGAACCAACCTCACTTGCTGTGAATTCCCGTATTACGTTAGCAGACGTGTCAGATGAGCCAGCAACCATGAACGATCTCTTGAACGAAGAACAGATTGCCGCGTTGCGCGAAGCGCCGGTCGAAATCGTGGTGGCAAATCACGTCTTTCACCTACTGGAACTCGCGGCGTTGCACGTGTCGGCCGAGCCCGCGCAGTTGGACTCTGCCCAAATCGCCATTGACGCGGCCAGCGCAGTTCTGGCCAGCGTGAACGACAGATTGGGAGAACGAGCGACCTTGTTGTACGAGGCGCTAGCCCAGATCCAGTTGGCTTACGTTCGCGTGGCCTCGTCAGCCAACGAGTAAATCTCGGTCAATTCGTCGCGACCGAGCAACCCGACGCTCACGCGAGCGCTGACGCGAGTTGACGGTTCAATGCTTCGAGATCCGTCCGCAATGCTCACGCAGTGAAAGTAGTACGACTGTCCGTCATCGCTTTCAATGACTCCGTCGCCGCGTCGGGCATCAAAACTGCGAACGGTGCCCTTCACCGATCGTTCGCCAAGGGCCGCAGGCGCAGGACACGAACCATCTCAATGGCCGTTAGTGCGGACTCACGTCCCTTGTTGGTGTTATCGGGTAACGAACGTTCGAGCGCCTGCTCGACGGTATTGACGGTCAAAACTCCAAAGATCACCGGCACCGCGCTGCTGAGTTGCACGTGCTGAACCCCGCGAGCGCATTCGTTTGCCACTACTTCGTAGTGGCCCGTATCGCCACGAATAACGGCGCCGAGCACAATGACTGCGTCAACGGGTGTTGAACTATGAACAAAGGCGCGAGCCACCAGCGGAAGCTCAAAGGCCCCGGGGGCCCACGCCACGGCGACGTCGGCGCGCTCTACGCCACACTCGCTGAGCGCGTCGAGGGCCGAGACGAGCAGTCTCGTAGTAACGCCCCCGTTGAATCGGGCGCACGCGATACCGATTCGAAGACCGCGTCCTTCCGCAGAACCCTCGAGGTACGAGCCCACGCGCGAACGCAGCGACTCGTTGAGCGCGGGGTCAAAGAGTGTTTCGTCGCTACTCGCCATCGAGACCTTCAAGGAGATGTCCCATGCGTTCACGCTTGGTGCGCAAGTAGTTGATGTTGAACTCCGTGGGATGACTCTCAATTGGTACCCGTTCAACAATGTTGAGTCCGAATCCCTCGAGACCGCCGTATTTGGCGGGATTATTGGTCATGATTCGCATGGAGGACACCCCGAGGTCCACGAGGATCTGCGCGCCGATTCCGTACTCTCGCGAGTCGACCGGCAGACCCAACTCCAAATTGGCGTCCACGGTGTCGTGGCCGTCTTCTTGCAGCGCGTAGGCGCGAATCTTGTGTCCGAGCCCAATGCCACGACCTTCTTGGCCCCGCAGGTAGACCACCACACCGGCTCCTTCAGCCGCCACCTTGGCCAACGCCGTATGGAGTTGGGGTCCACAGTCGCAACGTAGTGAGCCCATGACGTCGCCGGTCAAGCACTCTGAGTGAACGCGAACAAGAACGTTCGCCGTCGCTTCTACGTCGCCGTAAACCATGGCGAGATGTTGTTGTCCGTCGAGAACATTCTCGTAAACAAAGACCTTGAACTCACCGTGCTCAGTGGGCAGCTGCGCGTCAGCCACGCGCTTGACGAGTTTTTCGTTGCGTCGCCGGTAGCGGATCAGTTCGGCGATTGAAATGATCGGCATGGAGTGCTCTGCGGCAAAACTCTCCAACTCTGGCAAGCGCGCCATGTCGGATTTGTCGGCGCTCACGATTTCGCAGAGAACTCCCGACGGCATTTTGCCCGCCATTCGACACAGGTCAACGGTCGCTTCGGTGTGTCCCGCGCGCTTCAGTACTCCACCCGGTCGGTAACGCAGAGGGAAAATGTGCCCCGGACGATTGAGATCGGTGGGTCGGGTATCGGGGTTAATGAGGGCGCGCACCGTTGCCGAACGGTCCGCCGCAGAAATTCCGGTGGTCGTTCCGTGGCGGTAGTCCACCGAGACCGTAAAGGCCGTACGCAGCGCTTCGGTATTAGCGAGCACCATCAGCGGCAGGTCCAGTTCGTCGGCTCGCGAGGGTTCGATCGGCACGCAAAACAGTCCCGAGGTGTACTTAAGAAAAAAAGCCATGTGTTCGGGCGTCACGTCCTGGGCGGCCATGATCAGGTCGCCCTCATTTTCGCGGTCTTCGTCGTCGACCACGACGACCATTCCACCTCGGCGAATTGCTTCGACCGCTTCTTCAATCGTTGACAGTGCCATCACACCTCCACATCAATGCGTACATCTTCACCGATCTGGCGAACCGCCAGAATTCGGCCTCGACGCAAATCAGAAATTGTTTCCGTTCGCAAGTTTTCTAACGCTCCGAGTCCACCGTTGGCACCCGCGAATCCGGGGGCCACGTACCAGATCACCCTATTGACAAGGCCCTCGGATAAAAACGCACTCGCCGTCTTTGGACCGCCTTCAATGAGGAGTTGCAGGACGTCACGTTCACCGAGCTCGTCCAAAATTTCTCCGAGATCGCCACTTCGTTCCAAACAGGGATGAATCTTGTCGTTAATCGGCGCACGACCGAGTACGACGCGCAACGGTTCATAGAGGCCGCTCGCAGTTCGTGCGGTTAATTCGGGATCGTCGGAACGCACCGTTTGCGCTCCGACCAAGATTGCTTGGGAGTCAGCACGTACTTCGTGTGCGTCGAGGCGAGCCTCAGCACTCGTAATCCACTGACTCGTTCCATTGGCCATCGCCACTCGGCCATCCAATGTCGATGCCACCTTTAGAACCACGTACGGGCGCCGAAATCGACGATGCCATAAATAAGGAGCTAGCTCGAGTTCCGCGTCAGAACTGCACGTGCCGAGGTCAACGGTTAAACCCGCTTCGCGCAGTGCACTGATGCCGCTGCCACTGACGCGCGCATCGGGGTCATCCGTTGCTACGACAACACGGGCAACGCCCGCCGCGATGACTGCCGCACTGCAGGGAGGAGTTCGCCCCACGTGATTGCACGGTTCGAGTGTGACGTAAAGCGTGGATCCGCGAGCGCGGTCCCCCGCTCGTTGTAACGCAGATACCTCGGCGTGCGCTCCCCCGGGCGCGCCCGTGATTCCCGACGAGATCTCATCTCCCTGGAGGCCAACAATGACAGCGCCCACCCAAGGATTTGGTGGCGCTACTCGACGCGCTGCCCGTGAGATCTCCAGCGCCTTGCGCATCCAGCGTTCGTCATCAAGACTCATACGAGCGACGACTGCGCGGCGTCACGTAACGCGCGCGCCGCATCGAGCGGAGACGGGCGAGAAAATATGGCGCTGCCCGCAACTAAAACGTTGGCGCCCGCGGCCACGGCGATCGGCGCGGTCGTGAGGTCGATACCCCCGTCCACTTCAATATTTACCGCTAGCTCATTTGCGTCAACGACGCGTCGAGCACTTCTCACTTTGTCCATCACGTCGCCAATGAACGACTGACCCCCAAACCCGGGAAAGACAGTCATGAGCAACAAGAGATCTATCTGATCAAGAAAAGGTTCAATACGCTCGAACGGCGTATCGGGATTGGCAGCCAAACCCACTCGAAGTCCGAGTTCGCGCGTTTGCGCCAACAGCGCGGCAGTATTGCCCACTTCAACGTGCACGGTGCAGCCGTCGGCGCCAGCGTGCGCGAACGATTCGAGGTAACGCTCCGGTTCGCTAATCATGAGGTGACAGTCAAAGAACTTGGCGCTGCACGGGCGCATGGACGCGACTACCGGTGGTCCAATGGACAGATTCGGAACGAAGTGACCGTCCATTACGTCTACGTGAAGCCAATCGGTCTGCTCATCCACGGTCTCGATGGCGTTGGCTAAATCCGCAAAGTCCGCAGCCAAAATCGACGGAGCAATACGCAGCGATCCGCTCACTCCCGGGTCGCGTGGACTCATGAGCACAGACTACGGGCGCAACGACTCATCACGGCTCCACGTCATTTCGTCGGCGCTGTTGGCCACGCCTCGAATCCAGTCACGCGAGGACATTGTTCGAGACCCCTCCCCGCGCACGTCGTGCAGCAACAGTGAACCCTCACTCGTGCCGAGCAGCACTCCGTTGTGTTGACTCTGCACGCGGCCCTGCTCGAGTAACAGATCGGTGGCCACCGCACTGAGAACAATGAGCCGACGCCCTCCAACGCGCGCAATCCCGTGACCGCTTCGAACAATCCGCGATAGTTGCAGTGCCGTATTCGCGGGATCAAGGACGCAGTCAGCCGCCGTCATCTTTTTCGCGTACGACGCTTCGCCCTCGTGTGGCAACGGTTCGCTTAACGGCGTGCTCGACAATGTTTCACCGAGCAGTCGCGCTCCCATGAGGGCGAGTTCATTGGTCAGATCGACAACGTTTTTTTCTCCAATGGGTGTAGCGGCTCGCGCGTACAGCGGTCCGGTGTCCAGAGTCGGCTCCAGTCCCATGACGCAGACACCCGTCTCGACGTCTCCCGCCAAAATGGCTCGCTGCACCGGAGCGGCGCCGCGCCAGCGCGGTAGGAGGCTGAAGTGAACGTTCAACATTGACAGTTGGTCCAAGACCGCTGTTGGAATCATTGCTCCGTAGGCAACGACTACGCCCAGATCGGCGTTGACCTGCGTAACGGCGTCGAGTTCGTGAACGGTCGTGAGCCCGAGTTCGCGCGCAGCCGTAGCGACCGGCGTTGGCGACTGAGCTGAGCCACGTCCGCGTCGTCGATCGGCCCCCGTTACGACGAGCACCACCTCGTGGCCCGCTTGAACCAGCGCGTGCAGCGACGGGACCGCTGCAGTGGGCGACCCCAGAAAAACGAGGCGCACCTACTCGCCCAACAAGGAACGCAGCCCGTCGGGGTCCGTCGTAGCAATGTCCAGCGCGCGTTGACGCAGTAAGCGCTTGGCGGCCTTTCGCTGGTCATCGTCGAGGCGGTCAACGAGCAAAATCCCGTTTAGGTGATCCATTTCGTGTTGGAAGATTCGACCTTCGTATTCGTCGGTTTCGATCGAGAGTTCATTTCCATCGAGATCTCGACCAACTAAATACACCCGATTGGGCCGCGTAATCTCCCACGACAGGCCCGGGACACTGAGACAGCCCTCTTCAAAGGTCCATTCGCCATCGGACTCGACGATTGATGGATTGATGACGACGACCGGACCATCGCCTTTGTCGTAGACAAACATTCGCTTTTGTACACCGACTTGATTGGCGGCGAGACCCGAGCCAGGCGCTTCGTACATTGTCTCGATCATGGTCTTAGCGAGCGACGCAATGCGCGAATCAATGTCGGAAATCTCCGTCGTTACTTGGTTCAAAACGGGATCACCAAATTGGCGAATGGGCATTGTGTTCATGCAAACACGCTACCGGTCGCTACGTCACCGCGACGCGAAGTCGTCCGCTCGGTCGCGGCGTGAGGGCGAGTCGTTCACACAAGAGTGAGACGTTGGACGCACGTGCGTTCCAGGTGTCGCCGGACTGATTGACCCTTACGTCGCCGTTGGCCAGAGCCCGTGCAAACTCCTCGGCCCCGTCTCCACTTATCTCGGCAAACGCTCCATACGGGGCCAAAGCGAGCGACTGTGCAGTTTCGGCGTCGTTGGCCAAGAGATCGTCCAGATTGCCCGTCGTGAGAGCCCCAATGACGTCATCGTGACTTCGTCGAGTCTGTACAACAACGCGAGCGCGACCTTCCTCGCGAGAACCACAGAGCCGACCCGCTTTCGCCACGGCGCCCAGCGCGTCGCGTCGGGCACGTTCTCGTGGTGCCAACAGGTACTGATCAAAATCAGCGAATACAACGACTGCAGCTCGGCGCACTCGATTAAACACTGCCTCCGTGCCAACCACAATTCGACTCAGCGCAGCATCAGGCGCCGTTCTCGAATTGAGTTCCGTGACGTCATGACCCAACTGAAGTTGTACGTCACGTGCGAGTGTGCTGATTCCACTTCGTACCCGTCGCAACTTCGTTGCGCCGCACGAACGACAGAACATCTCTCGAGAGTTGGCGTGCTGCACGCAAGCGAGTTGACCGTCTATTTCAATCTCTGCTTGCGCGCAGATTTCGCAACGGGCCAGTTCGCCGCAGCGCGTACAGGCAAAAAGTCGACCCGCACCGAGGCGTTGCAAGACAACGACCACGGCCACGTCCTCTTTCGTGTCGAGTGCACGGTGACAGAGATCAATGGCGTCGCTCGACAGTGCCCCTTCGCGCGGATCGCTACTGCGGCGGTCCACGACGTGAACGTCCGGCCACTGTTCAAACTCATTGGGTTCAATCGTTACGTGGGGGGCGTTGAAAGTTAGTGACGGTGAGGGTACGGGCGAGGTCGCCCACCACGGCGAGCCCTCGGCCTCGCAACGAAAGCGAATGACGTCGGTAGCGAACCACGTAGGAGCGGCCTCTGATCGATACGACTCATCATCGGCATCGATGATGATCGCGCCAGCGATCTTTTCGCACGGGGCAAACGCCGTGCCCCTCGAACCCACAATGACGGGCCACGTCGCTCGCATTTTTTCCCATTCGTGCGACAGTGCGACGGAACATCCGCGTTGGGCGAGACGCCCCGCGAGTCGACGCGCCCACGCTTCGGTGGGAACGAGCACCAGCAACGAGCCCTCGCGCTCGAGCGTCGCCATATAGGCGCCGAGTACCAGGGCGAGTGGGTCGGTGCTGGGAGCTAATCGAATCACTCCGGGAGTTCGCAACGCGCCAGTCGCGCGAATGGACTCATCGAGAACTGACTTGGCTGGTGGCGACGGCAGCGTGGTAACGATTCTTTCGGGTGACGCGGCGAGCAAGAAACGCGCCGTTGGCCCGTACCAACGCTGAGCGGCCCATTCAATCAGCGGTTTCATTTGGTGCGGTACGCCCCGGCCGAGCCACTTCGTTAACGGTTTGAGGTCGCGGTCCGCGTCAACAATGTCCCAGACCCATCCGCGAACGCTTCGCCCGTGAAGGTCGACCCGCACTCGGTCGCCCACCTCGACGTGGGCGAACTTCTCTGTTACTTGCCAGTCGTAGAGCCGGTCCAGCGCCGCTACTTCCGTAACGACTCGAACGGCGCGGGCCGCGGCCATTTAGCTCAGCGCGAGGGCGCTCTTAAGTGCGTCCACCCGGGGCGTCTGCTCCCAGGCAAAACCTTGGTCGCTACGACCAAAGTGACCGTACGCCGCGGTCTTTTGATAAATCGGTCGGCGCAGATCGAGGTCGCGGATAATGGCGGCCGGTCGCAGATCGAACAACTCTTCAACGGCGGCGGCAATCTGCTGCGCGGAGACTGTTTCGGTGCCGAAGGTCTCTACGAGAACCGAAACCGGTCGCGCGACACCAATGGCATAAGCCACCTGCACTTCGCAACGCTGCGCTGCTCCGGACGCAACGACGTGCTTGGCGACCCAGCGCGCCGCGTACGCGGCCGAACGGTCGACCTTGGAGGGATCTTTGCCCGAAAAGGCACCGCCGCCGTGACGAGCCATGCCTCCGTAGGTGTCAACAATTATTTTTCGTCCGGTGAGCCCCGTGTCGGCGTGGGGGCCACCGAGAACAAACTTTCCCGACGGGTTGACGTAGATCTCGGCGTGAGACGCGTCCAGGTCGCCGGGCAGCATCGGATTGATCACGTGTTCAATGAGGTCCTGGCGAATTGTCGTCAAGCTGTCGTAGCCCTCGGCGTGTTGGGTCGATATCAAAATGGAGTCAATGCCGACGGGACGTCCGTTTTCATACGCCAAGGTGACTTGAGTTTTTCCGTCGGGGCGCAGATACGGCAGCAATCCCGAGCGTCGAACTTGACTGAGGCGCATGGACAAACGGTGCGCGAGCCAAATCGGCTGAGGCATGAAGTCCTCGTTGTCGTTACAGGCGTAGCCAAACATCAAGCCCTGATCGCCGGCGCCCTGAGCGTTAAGGGCATCTTCGCCGCCAACGCCGGTGCGCTGCTCCAGCGCGACGTCAACTCCCCCAGCAATGTCGGCACTCTGCTTGTCGAGCGCTACCAGTACGGCACAGGTGTGTCCGTCAAAACCCTTGGCGCTGTCGTCGTAGCCAATGTCGATGATTGTCTTGCGCGCTAGAGCGTTGATGTCGACAATGGCGTCGGAGGTAATTTCACCGGCCACCACGCACAGACCCGTCGTCAAGAGGGTTTCACAGGCCACTCGCGATGCGGGGTCCTGAGCGAGCATGGCGTCCAGGACGGCGTCAGAGACTTGGTCCGCGATCTTGTCCGGATGGCCCTCAGTGACCGATTCGGAGGTAAATAACGTGCGCTGGCTCATGAAGCTCCTCGAGTGAGTAACGCCGCCACGTTAGTCAAGATCTCGTAGGAAACTTCCTCTTTAGAGCGCAGCGACACCGAATGGGTCTGGCCACTTCGTTCAATGATGACGACTTCGTTCGTTGGATGATCGAATCCCGCGCCGTCGGCGCTGACATCATTGAGCACCATCAGGTCGCAGTTCTTTCGCTTCATCTTCTGGGTCGCGCGCTCTAGTGCGTTGTCGGTCTCTGCAGCAAAACCCACAATGATTTGTCCCTCATGTCGTCGCTTGCCCAGTTCCACGAGAATGTCCTGCGTTGGCTCGAGCTCTAGTGCGGGCGGTCCGTCTTCTTTTTTGAGTTTGTTCGTCGCGGCTCGCGCCGTGAAGTCCGCCACCGCCGCGGCCATGATGACAACGTCGCTCTGCGCTGTACGCGTCAAAATCTCGGTGGCCATCTGCGCCGCGGTGTCAACGTAGATCACTTCTACGCGGCGCTGAACGTCGAGCGCCAACGCCAATGTGGCGCAGCTCACCAGGGTGACGGTGGCACCGAGGCGCGCCGCCACTTCGGCGAGAGCGAAACCTTGGCGCCCCGACGAGCGATTGGTAATCACTCGGACTGGATCTATGGGCTCACGAGTGCCGCCCGCACTGATGAGCACACGTTTGTTGGCGAGAGGGCCGTGTGCGGTCTCGGCTAGCAGCGCGCTAACCAGGTTCGAAATGGTCTCAGGTTCGGCCAACCGCCCCGCTCCGACGTCGCCGCCCGCGAGCAGACCGACGTCGGGATTTAAAATCATGACCCCGCGGCGACGAAGTGTGGCGAGGTTCTCTTGCACCGAGGGTTGCTCCCACATTTCGCTGTGCATTGCGGGACACAGCAGTACGGGAGCTCTCGACGCGAGAAGCGTGGCCCCGAGCAGATCGTTAGCCAGGCCCGCGGCGTAACGAGCAATCAAGTGTGCGGTCGCGGGAGCAACGACGATCAAGTCCGCGTTTTGTCCGAGATAGGTGTGCGGAATGGGAGTGGAGGGATCGTTAAACAGTGACGTTCGCGCCGGCTCACTTGCGAGCGCTGAAAAAGTGAGCGCGCCGACAAAGTGCGTCGCGTCGGGGGTCAGGATCGGTGAAACGAAGTAGCCCAGCTCACGCAGTCGACGAAGTAACTCAACTGCTTTAAAGGCGGCGATACCGCCGGCGACTCCAAGAACTATTCGCGGCGAGCTCGCCTTATGCTCCGAAGAGGTCATTCTGCGAGATGAAGTCGTCCAAGTTGGCGCCCTGCTTGCTCTTTTCCAACTCTTCGGCTGCGAGGCGCTCGTTCTCGCGCTCTTCGGCTGTTGGTCGGTGGACCTGCAACTTGCCTTCGTAAAGTTCTTCCAGCGCGAGTGACAACGACTTGTTGGACAGCGAATTCACCTGCGGCGGAATCATCGAGCCGAAACCCTGACCGAGGCCGTTGTAGTAAGCGTTGATCTCTCGCGCGCGCATCGCCACGACGGCTACAAGAGTGAACTTGGAGCTTTCAGCCGCGGCCAGTAACGGCTCAATCGGCGGATCAACCAGCGTAGGACGCTCGGTGCTCACAGTGTCTCCCTCAGTACCCACTCACCGGTCTCGATGAGGCCCTCTAAGTATAGAGAGAATCTCGTCGACTGCCGCCTCAAGGTCTTCATTAATGACCACGTGTTGGGCCAGGTTTCGGCCAATCTCTAGTTCATCGGGGGTACTAGTGAGCCGTTTTGCTACGTGATCGGCGTGGTCTCCGCGTTCTTCGAGTCGACGCTGCAGCACCTCAACCGACGGCGGCACGAGGAGAACAACGACCGCGTCCGCGTGCTGATCAAGGACCTTTTGGGCACCCTGGATCTCAATTTCGAGCAGAACGTCCTGTCCCGTAGCGGGAGTTGGTACCGGAGTGCCGTAGAGATTTCCGTGAAATTCGGCCCACTCGAGAAAAACGTTGTTCTCAATGGCGCGTTCAAAGTGCTCGCGATCAACAAAGACGTACTCGTTGCCTTTTTCACTCTGTCGTTGCTCTCGCGTCGTCCAGCTACGAGAGAGCCACAGCGCCGGATTTCGTTCAATTAAGCGCCGAGCAACAGTTCCTTTGCCGACCCCGCCGGGACCTATCAGAACAATGGTGCGGTAATCAGCGGACAAGAGCCCGAAATAACTCAGCGCGTTGTTTCGGGCCAAGGCCTCGAATGCGCCGACTCTCCGCAATGGCGGCGCTACGCATAATGCGCTTCGCCTTCACCTCACCAACGGCCGGCAGGGCTCCAATCAGATCCGCCGCGCGCATCTGAGCAACGCACTCTTCACGCTCGGCGACTTCAAACAACTCTTCGAGCGATAGGTCGCCACTCTTGATCAGTGCTTTGACTTGGGCACGACGGCGGCGATTAGCAACAGCTTGGCGTGACGCGGCGACGCGCTGTTCCTGCGACAAAGACGGTGGGGTCGGGCTCACGACCGAGACTCTACAGCGATTGCACGGTGGTGTCTCAGGCGAGCACGGAGGCCAGATCGTCTCGCCAGCGCTGAGCCACATCGCGTAGGGATCGCTTTTCGGGACCGGCGTCACCAATATCTCGCGCCACATTCACGAGGACGCTGCCGGGCTCGCATCGTTCAAACAAACGCCCAATGCGTCCGGCGTCGGCTCCCTGACTTCCGGCACCGGGAGCGAGGATTGGCCCTCCGAGTTGCGCGAGGTCGAAGCGCGGCCGGTCACGGGTGGCTCCATAGACCGCGCCAATGGTGCCGGGCGTCAGGGTTCGGTTGCGCTGTGCGATCTCTTCGAGCAAATACTCCTCCACCGACAGCTCCTGCGCGGTCCGCGCGCACTGAATTGCCCGACCCTCGTCGTTAGAACTGGACACCACAATGAAGACTCCTTGGCCCCCCTGCGAGGCGAGAGAAAAGACGGGATCGATGGCGTCGATTCCGAGATAGGGACTAAAGGTCACCGCGTCGGCCACGAGTGGCGAACCCGGCGAAAGCCACGCTTCGGCGTAACCCATGTTGGTGGAGTCAATATCGCCCCGCTTGGCGTCAGCAACAATGAGCAGTCCCACGTCGCGAGCGTCACTCATGACCCGTTCGAGCACGCGGTACCCCGCGGAGCCAAATCGTTCAAAGTAGGCCACTTGCGGTTTGACCGCAACGGCGACGTCGCTGACCGCGTCGAGAATCGCCAACGCCGCAAATTCGAGGCCACTGGCATCGTTGTCGCGTCCCCATCGTTCCAATTGGCGCCGAGAAGGATCGATTCCCACACACAGGTGTCCTCCGTCCATTATTCGCTCGCGAAGTCGAGTGGCAAAATTAAGCGTCATGGGCCCTCCCTATCAGTGAAGCAACAGTCGTCACGCCGTGACGGCTCATCCATCGTTGTAAATCACGTTGAATACGCCACGGCGCGCGGGGATCAGCAAAGGTCGCCGTTCCTACCTCAACGGCGTTCGCGCCGGCCATCAACATCGCCACCGCGTCACGAGCACTACTGACTCCCCCGACACCGACAATCGGGGCCAAGGGGTACGCCGCGCGACAGTCAAACACTGCGCGCAACGAAAGCGGCAGCAGTGGCGCACCGCTCACTCCGCCCCCACCATTTCCGAGAGTCGCGCGCGCGGTCTCAATGTCGATGTCCAGTCCAATGAGCGTGTTCGTCAGGACGAGTCCCTCAGCTCCCGCGTCGAGAGCGGCTCCCGCGATCTCCACGAGTTGGGGCGTGTTCGGGCTGAGTTTGACCCACCGCGCAACTCCCGTCACCGCGCACGCGCGCACGAGATCGGCCGTTGCGCTCGCGGAGTGAGCAAACATCGTGGAGCGCGATTCGAGATTCGGACAGCTCGCATTTATTTCCATTGCGCTTATCTCGGCACCGCGCAGATCCGAGGCGGCCTGGGCGAACTCGTCGACGTTTCGTCCCCAAATTGAAGCCACCACCGTGGCTCGTTTATCGAGCAGCTTCGGAAGTTGACTCTCGCGCCAAGCGCGTACGCCGGGACCAGCGAGTCCCACCGCGTTCATCATCGCGGCGCCCGCCGGAGCAACGCGCGGCGCGGGGTTACCTTCCCAAGCGAAACTCGCCAGTGATTTGGTCACGACGGCTCCCAGTAGTGAGAGGTCCCCGTAACCAGCGAGCTCGTCGCCATGACCGGCAGTGCCCGAGGCCGTCAGAATCGGTGAGATCAGGTTCACGGCACCCACCTGCGTCGATAGTGACGGCACCACGGTCATCCGTGTAGCTCCTGGAGCGGACGAACACTCCAGCCGTGCTTCATCGTGTCAGCAATTCCCAGTCCGGCGGCTAGTCCCGCGGCAACGGTGGTTAAACACGGCACCTGATGAACAACGCACGCCGTACGAATATGAGCTCCGTCGGCTCGTGCTCCTCGTCCCGACGGCGTGTTAATGACGAGTTGAACTTTGCCTTCCGCGATCAGTTGCACGGCGTCGTGCATGCCGTCGCCGCGACCGACTTTTCCGACTCGGGTGGCAACGGTGATACCGCTTTTCTCTAAGAGCTCGGCCGTTCCGACCGTGGCGGCGAGATCAAAGCCCAAATCGCGCAGGGTGCGCGCCAACAAAAGCCCGTTGGCCTTATCACGATCGGCGAGCGACATGAACACGGTGCCCGACGACGGCAGGCGCGTGCCGGCGGCCAGTTGGGCCTTAGCGAACGCGATTCCAAAGCTTTCGCCGATGCCCATTACTTCACCGGTCGAACGCATCTCGGGTCCGAGCACGGTGTCGACGGTGGGAAAGCGGCTAAAGGGCAAGACGGCTTCCTTCACGCTGACGAACGTCGGTTTCGGCGTGCTCTCGGGAACTAAACCAACCGCGCGCATAGCGGAAAGAGTGTCGCCCATCATTGCGCGTACCGCGACCTTCGCGAGGGCAACACCGGTGGCCTTTGCCACGAAGGGAACGGTACGACTGGCGCGCGGATTGGCCTCAATCACAAAGATCTCGTCGCCCTTAACGGCAAACTGAACGTTGATGAGTCCCA
>JANXTQ010000253.1 GCA_025352305.1 Actinomycetes bacterium | reverse complement strand
CGACGGTGTCGGGCGATGGTCGTAGGGACCGTGGGGCATGGTGGGTTGCACTAGGACAATGGGTGCGCCCTCGGCCGCCAGGCGCAGTACTTCGTGTTCGGCTACGTACTTGGTCTGTTTGTAGTTGCCGTAGAGATGGCTGACGTCGGCGTAGCTGGTTTCATTCGAGAGCACGCCGCTTCGTGTGTGCCAGAGACCCAACGTGGCGACGGAGGACGTGTAACAGATTCGCTGCACGCCCGCGTGAAGCGCGGTCTCAATAACGTTGCGACTGCCGTCCACGTTGACGGCGTAAAACGACGCCGAATTGCGGGGCCAAAAGCCGAACTTGGCCGCCAAATGAAAGCAGTATTTCGCGCCATTGAAAACGCCGGCGAGCGAGGAACGCTGCGTGATGTCGGCTTCGACCAGTTGCACCCCCAGACCTCTCAGATTGCCCGACGGGGCTCCGGGCTCAAGTACGGCAACGACCTCTACTGCACGACTCAGCAGTGCTCGAGTGACGGCCGAGCCAATAAATCCGGCCGCGCCGGTTACGACGACTCGATCGCCGGGACGAAGAGAAAACAGTTCCTCGTTCATCGCGCTGCGACGTCACGTTTTTTCTTTGACCGCCCCACGAAGCCCTTGGTCATGGTGAGCGCAAAACTACGTAGCCACTCGCTCGAGGTCTCGGCACGAGTGAGTAGTTCGTCGAGAGCCGTGACGAAGGAGTCCATTTCTCGTTCACCAGCGATAAGCGGTGGCAACAGCTTGATGACGTTCAGTCCGTCGGCCGCCACTTGCGTCAGAATGCCGAACTCGTGAAAGAGCGGTACCACCAGTGTCTGGCTAAACATCGCCTCGCGAGCGGACTCAACGAGTCGCCAGCGCCGCAGGGCTGCGCGCGATGTGGGTGCAGCGAATTCGATGCCGATCATCTGGCCACGGCCGCGCACGTCGTGAAGAAACTCATGTTTTTCTTTGAGTTCTCCGAGGCGAAGGTGCCACAGTTCACCCATGCGGGCTGAGTGCGCCACCACGTCGTCATCGTCAAAGACTTGAAGTGTCGCGAGCCCGGCGACCATTGCCAACTGATTTCCCTTGAAGGTGGTGGAGTGCACGAGTGCTTTCTGCATACTTCGATAGACGGATCGATAAATTCGGTCACTCGTAAGCATCGCGCCCACTGCCACGTACCCACCGGAGAGGGCCTTTGAAACGGTGACGATGTCCGGCGTGAGTCCGTAGTGCTCGTAGGCGAACAGCGCGCCGGTGCGCCCGAGACCCGTTTGGACTTCATCGCAGATCAACAATGCTCCGACTCGACGCAACTCGTCTTCAATGTTTCGCCACGTCTCGGCGGGCAGCTCGAAGACGCCTTTACCTTGGATTGGCTCGACGATGAGCGCGGCGACGTCGCCCGCGAGAAGTTCTCGCCGCAGCGCTTCGAGGTCACCAAAGCCGATTTCCACCGTGCCCGGCATCAAGGGACCAAAGCCTGCTTTGAACTCGCTGCTCCCATTTAGAGAGAGAGCGCCCATCGTGAGACCGTGATACGCGTGTGTGAAGTAGATGATTCGCGAGCGACGGGTGGCCGCGCGGGCAAATTTGATGCTCGCTTCTACGGCTTCGGCGCCCGAGTTGCAAAAAAAGACCCTCTCTATGCCAGCGTGGCTGCGGGCAACTAACTGCTCGGCGAGCAGCCCTGGCAGTAGGGCGCAGTCCATTTGGACCATGTTGGCCAAGTCCGCATCGAGTGCTTGGTGCAGTGCTGACTTAATGACCGGGTGGCTTCGACCTAAGGCAAAGACGCCGAAGCCACTCAGCAGGTCCAAATACTCGCGACCCTCGTCGTCGTAGAGATAGCAGCCCTCGCCGCGTTCGTAGAAGCGATCAAATCCGAGAGTGCGAAGCACATTGGCTAGTTGAGGATTGACGTACTTGGCGTGAAGTTCAAAGTTTTCGCCGCGTCGTTGGCTCAGTAGCTGGGCGAGATCAAAAGCCACAAGGTCTCTCCTTAACGGCAGCGAACTGCACGCTCACTGTCGACAGTGTCGCTGCGTCATGCGTGGTATCACTTCGAACGATCGTGACTCGGGTTGGCTGTCCACACGGGGATTTTTCGCGTGGCGGGCCCGAGAGCAATGTAGACAGTCGTGGCCAGCCAAATCACGTAACACGTCGTGGTGTTAACGAACGCCAAGCCAAACGTAGTGAGGTAGGCGCCCGGGACAATGACCGATCTCACGATCGAGGCTCGAAGCGCACCTCGTTCAATGTGTCCGAGAAACAGGTGTCGATGCGAAGCGAGATAGAGCCACAGACCCAAGAACGCCACTCCAATAACGAACATGTTGAAGCTGTAGAGCGCCACGGCGGTTGATGAACCGCTCGAGTGGTACCAGGAGTACTGGGCCAACACCGCCGTAGAAAACGGCAGAAACGCCACGCAGGCCATGAGCGAAAGATTGATCAGCAGCAACAGGCGGTCCACGTCGCCGATGCGACGAAACAAAGAGTGATGGGCGACCCAGATGAGTCCAATCGTGCAGAAAGAAAGTGCATAGGCCAGGTAGAACGGCCATAGATGGAAAAGTGCGTGCGCGAGTGACTGATGTTGATTGACTCGCGGCACGTGAATGTCCAGGATCAGCAAGGTGATTGCAATAGCAAGAATGGCGTCGCTAAAGAATTCGAGACGTGCCGATCCGCCGTCCAACGTTCGCTCCGGCAGATTGGGGCTTGCTCCCATGGGATCCTCTCGGGGGATTGGAATCACTTTAGGTAATCCGTGATGTCCGAAGCGGCGATGGCGCTCGAATGAGGGTGGCGACACCAAGAATTTCGAACTCCTGAAGTTGTGGACAACGAATCGGCGCACGTGAGCCGCGAACCAGTGCTGAGCGGACTCGCTCTCAATCTCCTCCTTCGA
>JANXTQ010000263.1 GCA_025352305.1 Actinomycetes bacterium | reverse complement strand
GAGCTTCTTCGTGCAGGGCCCCGTCAAGTTGACGAGAAGCGTCGATCGGGTTGGCCAGCACCATGCCGCAGGAGCCCAGCGCGACGTGGGCCCTAAAGGCTCGCGCCGCCATCTCGGGATCTTCAACGCGCCACTCCACGGGGTAACCCGAGTCGGTGCGGTAAAAGCCGGGGAACCGCGACGTGCGATAGCCCACGACCGCAATACCCAACGTTTCGAGTCTTTCGAGAGTTGCCGGTATGTCGAGAATGGATTTGACCCCCGAGGCCACCACCATCACTGGCGTGCGCGCGAGCGTCGTGAGGTCGGCCGATTCATCGAAACTGGAGGTCGCGTCTCGGTGCACTCCACCGAGACCACCGGTCGCCATCACGCAGATGCCGGCGAGTGCGGCGACGCTGATCGTGCCCGCGACGGTGGTGGCACCATCAATTCGAAGAGCACTGGCGACGCCGAGGTCGCGTGAAGACAGTTTCACTGCGCCGCGCTCGGGGTCTGCGAGGCGTTCGACCTGCTCAGTCCCAAGTCCAATAATGGGGCGACCGCCGAGCACACCAATCGTGGCCGGAACGGCGCCGGCTGAGCGCACGGCGTCTTCACATTCGCGAGCGACAACGAGATTCACGGGGCGAGGAAGTCCGTGAACAACGATGGTTGTTTCGAGTGCCACCACTCCCAACCCATCGCGCAAGGCGTGAGCGACCTCATCGCTGATGTCGTAGGGAATCTCCAAATTGCTCATTTGTTGCGAAGTGTACTGTTGGCCCCGTGGACGCCCCCGAGCCGGACTGGCAGGCCCTTCGCACTCGAGCCCGAGCCGCCGCGGCGACCTCGTACGCGCCGTATTCCAACGTGACCGTCGGCGCCGCGGCGTTGACATCGCTCGGCACGATCATTGAGGGAGCGAACGTAGAAAACGCTAGTTACGGCCTCACCTTGTGCGCCGAGTGTGCATTGCTGGGTGACTTGGTTCGAAATGGCGGGGGTCAATTAGTTGCCGTAGCCGTTGTTGCGGGCGACGGCGAGCCGCTCACGCCGTGTGGGCGATGTCGTCAACTCCTCTTCGAGCACGGTGGGCCCCAACTGCTCATCGATCAAGGTGAACTGCGCGCCCCGGTGAGACTGTCGGCCTTGCTGCCTGACGCATTTGGACCCAACGACTTAGGGGCTCGGTCCCAGACGTGAGCGAGTTTTCCGCCGTTGACGTCATTCGCGCCAAGCGCGACAAAGAGTTTCTGAGCGATGATCAGATCAAGTGGATGCTCACGTCGTACGTTGCGGGTGACGTCGCCGACGAGCAGATGTCCTCGTTGCTGATGGCCGTACTGCTCAATGGACTGAGTAGTGACGAACTCGCGACGTGGACCAAGGTCATGATCGACTCCGGCGAGCGATTGGATCTGAGCGCCCTCAGTCGACCGTGTGTCGATAAGCACTCGACCGGCGGGGTGGGCGACAAAATTTCATTGATTTTGGCGCCCTTGGTCGCGGCCTGCGGCGCGGCGGTTCCGCAACTCTCGGGACGAGGTCTCGGCCATACGGGAGGCACGTTGGACAAACTGGAGTCCATCACCGGATGGCGAAGTGCGCTGAGCAACCAAGAAATCATGAATCAGCTGGAGTCGGTGGGTGCCGTGATCTGTGCCGCCGGTGAGCAACTCGCACCGGCCGATCGAAAGCTCTACGCGCTACGCGACGTGACGGCGACGGTCGAATCAATTCCGTTGATCTCTGCGTCGATCATGTCGAAGAAAATTGCTGAAGGCACTGCAGCGTTGGTCTTAGACGTCAAAGTCGGCCGCGGCGCATTCATGAAGAAACTCGCCACTGCTCGTGAGTTGGCCGAAACCATGGTTCAACTGGGTGAACGCCACGGCGTGGCGACGATCGCCCAGTTGACGGCGATGGACGCGCCTTTGGGTACTGCGGCGGGCAACGCGTTGGAGGTGAGCGAATCGGTCGATGTTCTGCGCGGCGAGGGGCCGAGCGACGTGCGCGAACTGACCGTAGCGCTGGCGAGAGAGATGGTCGCCCTCGTTGGAATCAGTGTGGATCCGCTGGA
>JANXTQ010000167.1 GCA_025352305.1 Actinomycetes bacterium | reverse complement strand
TGTGAATCTCAACTTGAAGTAACCGACGACGTCTCGCTGGTGCGCTTTACCTCACTGGATCAACAGGCTCTCCTGCACGACCACGGAATACGTACACGCGTGGATCTCAGCCGACTGGACCCGCAGCAAGCCCGTCTCGCGAGAGCCAAAACCCTTATTGAGCCGAGCAGTCACGAGGTCGAATCGCATCTGGGCAAGGCGATTGACAAATTGGAAGACTTGATCTATCGAGCGCGCGTCATCGTTCGCGATTCACCGCTGCGTATTGTCGACGCGCAAAGCCTGTCCTGTCCAACAGCCGACGTAGAAGTGGACGTCGACATGGAGAGCTACAACGACACCACCTACTTATGGGGCGCCCTCGTGAATTCGCGTCGCGCCGTTGACGGCGTATCTCCCGGCTACGTCAGTTTTGGATGTTTTAGCGAGTTGGACGCTGACGCGGAAGCTTCGATTTTCAGTGACTTTTGGCAGTGGTTTAGCGAACTTCGAGACCGCGTGCTGGCTCAAGGTGCCAGCTTCGCGGCCTACTGCTTTTGGGCCCAGGCCGAAGACGGCGCCATGAACCGAGCCGCTAGTCACGACAGTTCGCTGGGTCCCTCGAGAGCAGTGCTCGATGAGTTCCGACACGCTCAACCTCCGCAGTGGATTGACTTGCACGAAGTCGCCAAGCGCCAAATTCAAACTGATGGACCCTTGGGTTTAAAAAGCCTGGCGAAGAACGCAGGGTTTTCGTGGCGTGATGAAAACCCGAGTGGTGAAGCCTCCATGACCTGGTACGAAGTGGCCGCAAGTTCCGACCAAGGAGCCTCTGCGGCCCGCCAACGAATTCTTGAATACAACGAAGATGACTGTCGAGCCACATACGCACTGCGTGAGTGGCTGAACTCCGGAGCGCGACACCTACCGCACCGTGACGAACGTCCCTGAACAACTACGCGTCGAATATGAAACTCGAACAGTGATGAGTGAAGTTGTCGCGGACCAAAACGCCAATGAGAAAATGACCTTGAGCAAGACCGTTGGAGTGCTTTCGGCGGTATTTTCGCTCGCTAGCGCCATTGTCTTGTCCTACGGGCTTCGCGATCTCGTAGATAGTCGTACGACGCGCGCGTTTTTCTTGTTGTCAATATTCGTACTCTCGCGCGCATTCATGTACGTAACGCTCGATGAATACGCCGCGCACGCGGAGCGCAGTTATCGCAAGCGGTGGCGCACCGTCAGCAGCTATCGACTGGCGACCAGCACGCCCGGCGAGATTCATTCTCTCGATACCGCTATTGACAACCTTTGCGCTGAACCCGCACTCGCCGTGGTGCAGTACTGCGCGGCCACGTCGCTGCTCGCGCTCGCGCCGATCTTCTACTTCGGTGGGTGGCTCTGTGTGCTGATCGTGGTGGTTCTCATGGGACTGTCGATTCCTGCGTACATCAGCGCGGGGCGCGCGACGGTTCGCTCGTTGGAGGATTTTCATCAGCGCCGATCGTCGCTGGTCGCGCGTCAACTCCGATTACTTCGATCCATGACTGATCTGCGCGCGCTGGGGGCCGTCGACTTTGGGGCCGACGAGATTGCCGCAGCTTCCGACGCGGAAAACCGCTCCGTGCTGGGCGGAGTGCGTGTAGCAATCCGCTCGACTCTCGTCACGGAGTTCATGAGTGGCGTCAGCGTGGGATTAGTGGCAATGGTGGTGGGAATCCGACTGTGGCACCACTCAATTGGCTTGGGCCCCGCGCTTGGAGCCGTACTCATGACGGCCGAAATGTACACAGCACTGCGACGATACGGAAGTGAGTTTCATCGGCGCGACGACGCGAAAACTGCGCGACTACTCCTGAGCGCCGGACACGAAATTCATACCAACACCGGTACGTGGCTTTTAGAGGTAGACGCCGTGAGCACTGCGGCGCCGGCGTTGCCCGTTAGTTTCCAACTGGGCGATGGCGGACGAATCCGATTGCAAGGACCCTCCGGCGTTGGCAAGAGCTCACTTATTGACACCAGTCTCGGACTACGTGAGCCCGTGTCCGGCTCCGTGCGCTGTTCGGCGAAGCGAATTGGACTCATTCGAAGCGACAACCATTTCGTCGTTGGGTCACTACGCGAGAATCTCTCGCTGGGAGACCGCATCGACGATGTCCGGATCCGTGATGTTGTGTGCTCCG
>JANXTQ010000140.1 GCA_025352305.1 Actinomycetes bacterium | reverse complement strand
TGCAGGGCGGCGGTGGAATTGCCATTTCGTCCAGTAGCTATCACTTGGTGACGATCGAAGGAAACGTCATCACGGGCAACACTGAGTGGCCCAACGTCACCAGCCAGTGCCTCTCTTACTCCGATTACTATTCAACGTCGTTCAATACGGTCGGCCCTGCTGCTGATCAAGGTTGCGAGTTCAACGGCCCCGGCGACAAGACAGGTCAGAAGGTCCTGTTGTCGCCGCTCGCCCAGCACGGCGGTCCTACGAATACCTATTTGCTCGCAGCGGGTAGCGCGGGGCTCGGCTCCGTTGCCGCAGCGAACTGTCCCGCGAGAGACTCTCGCGGCGTGGTTCGTCCGGCCGCCGGTGCCGGTGCTCCGTGTGACGCCGGAGCAGTAGAAGTCGGTCTCACTGCCAGCGCTGTCACCTGCAATACCATCTCCGGAAAGCTCTCGGCGACGTGGACTCTTAGTGGATGTACTCCCTCGATATCGGGCGCCTACGGTTCCGCGTCGGGCAGGGGATTTGCGCTCACCGGTTCCAGCACCCAACTGACGTGGCACACGAGCGGCAAAACATCTTCGTTGTCTCTTGGAGCTTTGGCGGTGGTTCCCAATAAGTGCAGCGGTGGATCGAGCGAGTTCCGGGTCAACGGTTCAGTTACTCAGAGTTCGGGAAAGTCCCCTCTAGCGCTGTCGAAGGTGAGTTTCCTGATGTGTCAAACGGCGACTGGATCTCTCAGCCTGCTGCACGGGACCAAGGCAAAAATTTAAAACTCAAAGTCAGGGTGACTGCGCCATTGTCAGCGCAGTCACCCTGACGTTCGTGTTTAGAGGGCAAAGCAGGAGTTTTTGTTCGTCGAGTTCATCGCGTCGCACACCATGACTCTTCTGAGTGACCAGGTTCAGATTTCAACGTGTTACCTTGATCGCGTGTTGCGTCACTCTCCGCGGTCAATCAGGGTCACGATCTTAAGCGTCGCCACTTCAATCGTTTTCACAACAAGCGCCGTGGCGAGTTCGAACGCTCCTACTGCGGGGACTCCTAGTCAGATCAAGTCTGCGGTCGCGGCATCGACGAAAATCCAGCAGCTTCCGGCGTTGGCGGCAACGCAACTGGCGACAGTAGGTATCAATCACGGCGATACGCCCCTACGGATAGGTGAGGCCGGCACAAACTGTCTACTGATCACATCGTGCATCTACGGCGACGTGAGTTCCACTAAATCAATGGTCTTATTTGGCGATTCACACATGTGGATGTGGATGCCCGCCTTTGACGCGGCTGCAAAAAAAAGCCACTACAGACTGATCCTGCTCGCGAAATTTGGATGTCCCGCATCCACGTTGCCGACCAGTTTTGTCTATTACGACTCCGTCACGCCGCCCGAATCGGCGTGCACCGCGTTTCACGCGTACTCGTTTGGCGCCATTGCAACGTTGAAACCAAAGGTTGTGTTTATTTCCGAACGAACGGCGGGTGTGTACTCAGGAACGTATCCCTTTGTCAATCAACCCCTGTTCACGACCAATCAATGGAAGCTGGCACTTCAGGGCACGATTGGCAATATCCAGTCTTCGAAAACGAAGGTCGTCGTTGTAGAGGACGTTCCGTTTTTGACGCAAGATCCCATTTCCTGTCTGTCGGTGTACGCGAGCAACGTCCAAAAATGTTCAGTGGCCTACCCCAACCCGCAGTTTCCCGGTCAACAAAAGGCGCAGCGCTCTGCCGCGACTTCGTCGGGCGCGGGACTGATCAAGACAGTCCAGTGGATGTGCAACTCGCGTTGCTCGCCGGTGGTGGGTAAATACATCACGCACTTTGACGTCGGTCATCTCTCAACAACGTATGCGTTGTATCTAAAAGCAGTTCTTGGCACCGCAGTGCAGCCTTACTTGAAGTAACTGTCGCGGGACTCTCTGGCTTGAGCCATTCATGGATGTTCCAAGAAACGGGGGCTCACCTGTTTACGGATTTACTTCACAACCTTCGAACAGACCTCGTACAAAACGTGGTACCCGTTGAGCTCAACCGACGAGTTCGCTGAGTAGTCGCATCGCGTCGAGATTCCCGTTGACCAAAATCGTCGTAGCAATGGATTCGCGCCACGCTTCAAGGTCGTCGCGAATCTTCTCGCGCGGTCCAATGAGGGCCATATCTTGGACCATCGCCATCGTGACGGCGGCCACGGCATCACGATGGCGACCTTCTAAATACAGACTCTGGATCTTGTGTGCCTCCGCCTCGTAACCCATTCGACAGATCACGTCGAAGTGAAAATTCGCCTCTCGGGCGCCCATCCCTCCGATGTACAGCGCGAGAGTCGGGCGGTAGCGATCGGCGGCCGCCTCAATGTCGTCATCGATCAATACGGGTACTGACGCCAACACTTCAAAGTTCTGCGCCGTGCAGCGTGCACCGGGGCGAGCAAATCCTTCGTCGAGGACGCCTTTGAAAGTTCCCATGGCGCTGGGCGCAAAAAAGAGGGGAAACCATCCATCGGCGATCTCGGCGGCGAGCGCAACATTCTTCGGACCTTCTGCGCCCAACATGATGGGTAGGTTCGAACGAAGTGGATGAACAATCGAGCGCAGCGCCTTGCCGAGACCCGCCTGGCTCGGGTACGGCAACGGGTAGTGAGGTCCGTTGTTGGTGACCGGTGCTTCGCGCGCGAGAACCTGACGAACAATGGACACGTACTCTCGAGTTCGCGCGAGCGGTTGAGCAAAACTCTGTCCATACCAGCCCTCGACAACTTGGGGACCCGAGACGCCGAGTCCGAGCACAAATCGCCCACCACTGAGATGGTCCATCGTGATCGCGGCCATGGCGGCCGCGGTCGGCGTTCGAGCTGAGAGCTGGCAGATGGATGTTCCGAGTCGCACCCTGGTCGTTTGTGCTCCCCACCACGCCAACGGAGTGAGGGCGTCGGATCCCCATGACTCAGCGGTCCACACCGAATCCATTCCGAGGCGTTCGGCCTCGAGCACCAGTTCTTGAGCATTGGCCGGTACGCCACGACCCCAGTAGCCCATTTGCAAGCCCAACTTCAGATTTTTCACACATTCTCCTCGCTGGCGCCCACCGTACTGGCCCCGAGGCGAGTCGTCTCCTGTCGGCGAAGGTCTTAGGTCCCCGGGCCAGAGACGAACGGGCTACTTAGGATTGTTTTTATCGGACGAGATTGGCTCGCCCGAAGACCAGGGGTGACGAAGTGAAACGAATCGGCGTCGTGGGTTGTGGCCTTATGGGATCCGGTATCGCGGAAGTAAACGCTCGCGCGGGCTTGGACGTCGTCGTCGTTGAACGTGACGCCGACGCTCTGGCGTACGGCATTAGTCGAATTGAAGCGTCATTCGCTCGTGCGCTGAAATCAGGAAAACTGAGCGAACAACAAACGACGTCCGCGCGCGAACTGATTCGCTTCTCGACTGACTTTCACGATCTGGCCGATCGCGAGTTGGTCATTGAAGCAGTAGCCGAGCAAGAAGAGGTCAA
>JANXTQ010000126.1 GCA_025352305.1 Actinomycetes bacterium | reverse complement strand
AGTCCTCGCCCCGAGTTGAGGTCGCCGCTAAAACCAACGCCGTCGTCGCTCACTGTCAGGGTGAGTAGATCGGGCGACACGTCGAGGTGCACGTCAACGTGCTGGGCCTGGGCGTGTCGAACGGCGTTGGCGAGTAACTCGCGAATGACGTTGATGAGGTGATCAGCCGCGCTCTGACCGACCAGCGTGTCGAGCGGTCCTTCAAACGAGACGTCAACCGGTAGTTCGAGACGGGTCGTGACTTCGTTGATTAAATTCATCACTCGTGAACGAACTCCCATGAGGGGTGCCGTGCGCTCGCGGGTGATTTCAAAAATCGTGGTTCGAATCTGTCGAATGGTGGCGTCGAGGTCATCAACCGCGGTGCTGATGCGCTCATTTGTTGACTCATCGGTGACGTTGGGCAATGTCGACTGCAGTGATAACCCCACGGCAAAGAGTCGTTGAATAACTGTGTCGTGCAGGTCGCGGGCCAGTCGTTCGCGCTCATCACTGAGAGTGAGTTCGCGAAGTTGCTCACGTAGTCGCGCCTCGTCCACAATCAAACTCGCCGCTCGACCGAACGCTTCGAGCAGCGCTTCGTCGTCGTCGCTGAAAGCTTTGCCGTCGCGGCGATCAGTCACGTAGAGGTTGCCAAAGACCTTTCCGGAGCCGCTCGAGACGCTCACCCCCAAAAAAGTGCGCATGACGGGATGATTCGCGGGGTAGCCAATCGAGTGGGGATCGTTCGCGACATCGTCACTGCGCACGCTCGTGGCGTGATGGAGGACTTCGCCGAGCAGTCCGTGCCCGCGGGGCAGGTCGCCGATTCGACGCGCCTCTTCGTCGCTCAGTCCGTAGGTAATGAAGTTGGAAAGTTCGTCGCCGGCATCATTAATGATTCCGAGCGCACCGTAGCGAGCGTTGACTAGTTCGCTGGCGACCGAGACAATTGTTCTCAACAACACCGCGAGGTCGAGATCGCTTTCAATCAGCATCATCGCCTCGATCAGGGCGTGGAGTCTCTTGGGATCATTGATTCGCCGAAATGACACGTCCTTAGGTTCTCACAGTGCTGTTCGTCATGAGTTAGCTCGGAAAACTCCAATGGACTATTTCGCCACTCACCACGGTCATTTCAATCGCGACGAGTGTTGCCCCTTTGCCCAACACGCCAATGAGGCTCTCGGTGGCGTTGATCGACAGTTGATCGCTGTTGCGAGGCACGTGGGCTACTCCGGTCACCTGGACGGACCAGGTCGTGGCGTCAGTGGTCGTCCCGTCGGCCTGGACGGCTAATACGTCGCCGCGTTGAGCGGCGGCCACCACGGCGGCTTCGCGGCTAGCAATGATGAGGTAGCGGTCAAAAATGGCCAAATAGACGGGCAGCGCAGCGGGAAGACAACGTAGCGAGATCAGCACGCGCGCCATGGACGCCTCGGCTAGTCGAGCCAACGATTGCTCGCGGTCGAGGTGTTCGCGTTCAAAAGGCCCACCCGCAGACAGCACCATTGTTCCAGCATGGCGGTACTTTGGGGCGCGGTCGTAGGGTCCGAGGACCCAAATTCTCCCCATTCCGCTAGAGTTACTCACTCGTCGAATCCGCTTCGGCGAGGGCTCTTTTGCGCCTTGGGTAAATATCGGTAGAATGTCTAGCCGGTCTCTCGGGCGTCCCTGAGAGATCACCCGTGTCAAGGCCGAGTGGCCCTGCGCGTGCTGTACCGCAACAAGGAGAATGAACCTGAGTAAGCCGAAAGAAGATGCGTTCACCGTCGAAGGCACGGTCGTAGAACCGTTGCCGAACGCGATGTTTCGCGTCGAGTTGGAAAACGGGTACACCGTGCTCGCGCACAGTTCGGGAAAGATGCGAATGCACCGAATCCGAATTTTGCCGGGTGACAAGGTCCAAGTGGAGATCACGCCGTATGACATGGCGCGTGGACGTATCACTTACCGGTACAAGTAATTCCTTCGGTCCAGGTTTTTTACACACAGTCGAGAGAGAAGACGGATGAAAGTTCGAGCCAGCGTTAAGCCAATGTGCGAAAAGTGCAAGGTCATTCGTCGAGAGGGTCACGTCCGCGTGATCTGCGAGAACCCCCGTCACAAGCAGCGCCAGGGCTAGGAGAGGAACGATATGGCCCGTATTGCCGGAGTCGACATCCCGCGCGAAAAGCGCACGGTGATTTCACTCACATACATTTTTGGAATTGGTCCCACCACCGCGAAGCAGATCTGCGCCGCGACCGGGATTGATGAGTCCACTCGCGTTCGCGAGCTCAGTGAGGCCGACGTCAACAAGTTGCGTGGCTACATTGACCAGAACTTGAGCGTCGAAGGTGACCGTCGTCGCGACGTCGCCCAAGACATCAAGCGCAAGATGGAGATCAACTGTCTCCAGGGGATCCGTCACCGCAAGGGCCTGCCCGTTCGTGGCCAGCGCACCCGCACTAACGCTCGCACCCGCAAGGGACCCAAGCGCACCGTCGCTGGTAAGAAGAAGGTGAAGAAGTAATGGCTAAGCCCGTCGCGCGCAAACCGCGTCGCAAGGAACGTAAGAACGTCGCCTTCGGCGTTGCTCACATCAAGAGCTCGTTTAACAACACCATCGTGTCGATCACTGATCCAGAAGGCAACGTGTTGTCGTGGGCCAGTTCGGGCAACGTTGGATTTAAGGGATCGCGAAAGTCCACGCCCTACGCCGCGCAGCTAGCCGCCGAAAAGTGCGCTCGCGCTGCCATGGAGCACGGCGTGAAGAAAGTCGACGTGCTCGTTCGTGGACCGGGCTCGGGCCGCGAAACCGCTATTCGTTCAATCGCCGCGGCCGGCATTGAAGTAGTCGCAATTAAAGACGTCACCCCCATCCCCCACAACGGCTGTCGCCCGAAGAAGCGTCGGCGAGGCTAAGGAAATTCATGGCTCGTTACACCGGACCCGTATGTCGACTCTGCCGCCGCGAGCGTCAGAAGTTGTTTTTGAAGGGGGAGCGCTGCTTCTCCATGAAGTGCCCCGTCGCCGATAACACCGACCGCCAGACTCGCGCGTACCCGCCGGGCATGCACGGCGCCAGCCGTCAACGTCAGGGCTCGGAGTACCTAACCCAGTTGCGCGAGAAGCAAAAGACCCGTCGAATCTACGGACTGCTCGAAAAGCAGTTCCGTAATCTCTACGAAGAAGCCAGTCGTCGTCCCGGTATTACCGGAACTAATTTGCTGCAGTTCTTGGAGCTTCGTCTCGACAACGTGGCGTTTCGTGCCGGTTGGGGCGCCAGTCGCGCTCAAGCCCGTCAGTTCGTGCGCCACGGCCACGTCCAGATCAACGGCAAGCGCGTCACCATTCCGTCGTACCGAGTTCGTCCCGGCGAAGTGATCTCACTGAAGCCGGTTACTCGTGAAAACTTCAACGTCAAGCGCAACCTCGACGTTCTCGACCGCACCGTGCCGGGCTGGCTCGAGACCAGCGACAACGGATTTTCGATCACCGTTCGCGCCGTTCCTCAGCGCGAGCAGATCGACGAAATGATTAACGAGCAGCTCGTTGTTGAGCTGTACTCCAAGTAGTCCTAAACCCCCGAAAAGAAACGAACGCAAGGAGTCCCCATGCTCATTATCCAGCGCCCCGTCGTTGAGGCCATCGGCGAAGAGCAGAACAATCGTCAGTCCTTCGCCGTGGGTCCCCTCGACCCCGGATTTGGTCACACCATTGGTAATTCGCTGCGTCGCACGCTGCTCAGCTCGATCCCGGGCGCCGCGGCGACCAAGGTCAAGTTCGACGCCGTACTGCACGAGTTCGGAGTCATTGAAGGCGTTAAGGAAGATGTCCAGGACATCACCTTGAACCTGAAGGACCTGCTGATTCGCGTAGAGAGCGACGAGCCGATCACACTTCGTTTGGACAAGACCGGTGAGGGCCCCGTGACCGCGGCCGACCTGTCGACGTCGGCTGACGTGGAGATCTTGAACCCGACGCTGCACCTCGCCTACCTCACTACCGCCAAGAGCCAACTGGGCTTTGACCTCACGGTCGAGCGCGGCAAGGGCTACGTCGGCGCCGAGGGCAACAAGGGTGGCGCGATCATTGGAGTTATTCCACTGGACGCCATTTTCTCGCCCGTTCGCCGCGTCACCTTTGAAATCGAGCCAGTTCGCGTGGAGCAGTCCAAGGACTTCGACCGTTTGATCATCGATATCGAGACCGACGGATCCATTGGACCGAGCGAGGCCTTGGCCTCGGCCGGTAAGACCCTGCGCAACCTCGTGGACCTCATTGCGAGCTTCGACGAATCAGCGCCGGCCCTGGAACTCGGAGACGTCGGTACTGCCGTCGCGGCCGCCAGTGAGTTGGACATTCGTATTGAAGAGCTCGGTCTTACCGAGCGTTCGCGCAACTGTCTCAAGCGTGCGGGAATCAACACCGTCGCTCAGCTCGTCAACTGCACCGAGCGTGACCTCACGTCGATCACCAACTTCGGTGCCACCTCACTTAAGGACGTTGAAGAGCGTCTTGATGAGCGCGGCCTCGCGCTGCGAATGGAGGACTAGGCCATGCGAGCTACTCCCAAGCGCGGTCGTCGTTTCGGCGGCAGCAGCGCGCACCAAAAGGCCATGATGGGCAACCTCGTGGCGAGCCTTATTGCCGCGGAGTCCATTGTGACCACCGAGGCGAAGGCCAAGGCGCTGCGTCCCGTCGTTGAAAAGTGTGTCACCGCCGCGAAGAACTCTCCCGAGGGTTCCGTTCACGCGCACCGTCGCGTCGTGGCGTTCATTCGTGACAAGGACATGACCCACAAGTTGTTCGCCGAGATTGCTCCTCGTTACAGCGAGCGACCGGGTGGTTACACGCGCATCTTGAAGCTAGGTCCGCGTCCGGGCGATAACGCCGACATGGCGCGCATTGAGTTCGTCTGAGCCACTGAGCGGCGCCACCACTCGGTGGCGACTCGATCTGGCCTACGACGGTTCTAGTTTTTTTGGATTCGCCGAACAGCCCCACGTGGACACCGTCCTCGGTGCTTTGCGTGTGGCAATGGCTAAGACGCTTCGACTGAGCACACCGTTTTCTCTCGTCGGTGCGGGACGCACCGATTCAGGGGTGCACGCCTTCGCCCAAGTTGTCCACGTTGACCTGCCCGAGCCGCTCTACGGCAACGACCGAGGAGATCCGGCGGCGCGACTGATGAAATCGCTCAATGCCCAGTTGGCCCGCCGCGTCGTAGTTCGCCACGCGCGCCGCGTCGACAGCGATTTTCACGCGCGATTCTCGGCGACGTGGCGCGCATATCGCTACCTCGTTATTGAAAGTGCCGATCCGCCGCTCGCGCTCAACTCGTCACTGGCGTGGAACGTTGCGGGACCCCTCGATCTCGACGCGATGAATGAGGCGGCCGCAATGGTGGTGGGAACTCATGATTTCGGCTCGTTCTGTCGACGTCGGGCCGGTGACGTCAGTGGCGATCCGCAGTTGCGCTGCGTCATTTCGGCGGCGTGGCGCCGCATCGAGGACACCTGGATGATTACTCCGGCGGGGTCGCCGGCGCTGCGCTTCGATATTCGTGCCAACGCCTTCTGTCACCAAATGGTGCGTTCACTCACGTCGGTCATGGTGCAGATTGGCCAGCAAAATGCCCCTATTTCACTGATGAGTGAGCGTCTCGAGCGCCCCGATCGAGCCTTTTTGCCGGCCCCCGCGCCGCCGGGCGCTTTGGCCCTCGTCGGCGTTGGGTACCCTGAACTTGCCGGGGGGCCCTCCGGTTTTGTATCGTAGAGAGTCCTCTGGATTCCCGACGCCTCGCGTTGGGCCTCCCAGATCAATTCGCCGAAGGAAGAACTGTGCGTACGTTTTCACCGAAGTCTGCCGAGATTGTTAGAGAGTGGCACGTCTTTGACGCCGAGGGCCTCGTGCTCGGTCGTCTCTCGACCGTTGTTGCCTCGCTGTTGCGCGGCAAGCACCGCACCTTTTACGCACCGCACATGGACACGGGTGACTACGTCATCATTGTTAACGCCGACAAGATTGTCGTGACGTCGAACAAGGCCGAACAGAAGTTCAGCTATCGCCACTCGGGTTACCCGGGCGGTCTGCGCGCGAAGAGTTGGAAGCAGTTGCTGGAAGAGAATCCCGAGAAGCTCGTTCACGACTCCATTCGCGGAATGGTTCCCAAGAACCGTCTCGGTCGTGCGCAGATGGACAAACTCTTTGTCTACTCCGGCGCCGAGCACCCGCACGCGGCGCAAAAGCCCGTAGCATTCGACACCTCCGCGATTCGTCGCGGCTAAGAGGAGATTTTTGTGACCGCACCCCTAACCCAGACCACCGGACGCCGCAAAGAGGCCGTGGCTCGGACCCGACTTCGTCCCGGTACCGGAACCATCACGATCAACGGCCGCGCCTTTGACAACTACTTCACGTCGGCCACCCACCGCCAGCTCGTCACCGAGCCGTTGCGACTCACCGACACCGAAGTGACCTACGACATCGACGCGACGATTGAAGGCGGCGGCGTTGCGGGACAAGCCGGCGCGCTGCGTCTCGGTATTGCACGATCGCTGATTGAGATTGACGAGAACTTGCGCGCGGCACTTAAGAAGGCGGGTCTGTTGACTCGTGACTCACGCGCCAAGGAGACCAAGAAGTACGGTCTCAAAAAGGCGCGTAAGGCTCCGCAGTACTCGAAGCGTTAATTCGTGGCCGTGCAGTTCGGCACGGATGGAATTCGTGGTCGAGTCGGTGAGGAGATCACCGAGGATTTGGCGTACCGACTCGGTCACGCCGTGGCCATGGTTTTTTCGTCATACACCTGTTTTGTTGGTTCCGACACCCGTGAATCGTCCCCCTCGCTCTCGCGGGCGGTGCTGGCGGGACTCAGTGACGGGGGAGTAAGCGCCGTCAACCTGGGAGTCATCACCACGCCGGGCGTGGCCGTGAGCGCCCAGGACCGCGGCGGAGTCGGCATCGTCATCTCGGCGTCGCATAATCCGTACTACGACAACGGCTTAAAGGTGCTCGGCGTCGGAGGAACAAAACTGGACCTCGAGACCGAATCGCGCGTGCAAGAGGCCCTCGCGTTGGCGCCACTGCGAGAGGGACCGTACGAGGAGGTAGCGATCGATGAGAGCGCTGCGGCCAACTACCTCACGCGTCTCGTCAACATTCTTGGCCCCAATTCGCTGAGCTCGCTACGAGTGGTGCTCGACTGCGCGAACGGTGCAGCGAGTGAGCTCGCACCGGAACTGTTTCGACAACTCGGCGCGAGCGTGGACGTTATAAACGCCGAGCCCGACGGAAGAAACATCAACAATCTGTGCGGCTCAACGCACCCGGAACAACTCGCCGCACGCGTGCGTAAAACCGGCGCCGACGTGGGCCTCGCCTTTGACGGTGACGCCGATCGACTCATTGCAGTTGATGGCCACGGCACCATTCGTGATGGCGATGATCTCATGATTCTGTTTGCCCGTGATCTAAATGAGCGCGGCGAACTCGGTGGGGCGCTCGTGGTGACGTCGATGAGCAATCTCGGTTTGCATCAGGCCATGCGCGAGTCACAAATTGAACTCATTCAAACCGATCTTGGCGACCGCAATGTTTTCATGGCGCTCGAAGACCGCGACCTCGCCCTCGGCGGAGAACAGTCGGGGCACTTAATTTTCCGTCGCCTGTCGCCCACCGGGGACGGAATGTTGTCCGCTCTACTTCTCTGCGACCTGATTAAGCGCCAAGGCCGTCTGCGCGAACTGGCGGACGCGGCGTGGCACCGTTCGCCGCAACGACTGCTGAATATTGCGACGGAGAAATTTAATCCCGCTGTCGTGGAGTCGGTGAAGCACGATCTCGTGGCGCAGTTCTCGTTGAGTGATTCTCAATATCGACTGCTCGTACGGCCATCGGGAACCGAGCCCGTCGTACGCGTCATGATCGAAGCGTCCAGTCAAGAGTTCGTGACGCAGTTCGTGACTCAAATTGCTCACGGTTGTGGCGTTTCTCCTTAAGAGGCGTAACGTATCGACCGGTAGACTGAGCGTTATGTGCGGCATTATCGGTGTCGTCGGCTCACCCGACGCGCTGCCGATTCTTTTAGAGGGCCTCGAACGCCTCGAGTACCGCGGTTACGACTCCGCTGGAGTGGTTCTTCACTTTGAGAACCAACTGTGGCGAGCGCGCGCGGCCGAGGGCGTGGAGTCCGTGAGTGCGCTCGTGGACCAGTGTGCAGCGGCCCCGCGTGAAAGTGGATCCGGTATTGGCCACACCCGCTGGGCAACCCACGGGGCCCCCGGAGAGCTCAACGCGCACCCCCACGTTGACTGCAGCGGGCTCATTGCGCTTATTCACAACGGCATAATCGAGAATCATCACGAACTGAGCGAGCAGCTTCGCGCGCGCGGCCACGTCTTTAGCTCCGTTACCGATACTGAAGTGTTGGCTCACCGAATTGAAGAGCACCGCGCTGAGGGCCTGGACTTAGAAGCGGCGCTGCGAGCGACGTTGCACGAAGTACGTGGCGCGTTCGCAATTGCTGTAGTGGATGCGCGCGAGCCCGACGTCATCATCGCGGCTCGCCGCGTGTCGCCGCTCATTATTGGAACCGCCGAGGGCTCGACGTACCTCGCGAGCGACGTGCCGGCGATCTTGGATCGAGCGGAGCGGTTTTTTGTGGTCGACGACGATCAGATCTGTCGACTCACGCCGAACGGCTTTAGCGTCACCGATCTGAGTGGTGTGCCCGTCACGCTGCGCGAACTCGAAGTGAGTTGGGATTTGGAGTCGGCCCAAAAGGGCGGTTACGACGACTTCATGAGTAAAGAGATGCACGAGCAGCCAATGGCTATTTCGGCAACCCTGCTCGACCGGGTCGATGCGGCCGGCCAGATCACTTTTGACGAACTGCGCCTGAGCGACGATCAGTTGCGAACGGTCGACAAGGTCACAATGGTGGCGTGCGGATCGAGTTACCACACCGCCATGGTCGCCAAGTACGCCATTGAACGCTGGGCGCGCGTATCGGTAGAAGTAGATACGGCGAGTGAGTTTCGCTACCGCGACCCAATTGTCGACGCCACGTCGATGGTTATTGGCGTGTCGCAGAGTGGCGAGACGATCGACACCTTTACGGCGCTACGTGAAGCGAAGCAACGTGGGGCCATGGTCGTGGCGGTGACCAACATTGTTGACTCCTCCATGGCGCGCGAAGCTGACGCGGTGCTCTACACCCGTGCGGGACTCGAAGTGTGCGTGGTAGCGACCAAAACGGTGCTCGCTCAGATCGTGGCACTGGAGTTACTGGCGCTGCGACTGGCGCAGTTGCGCGGAACGCTGGCGCCCGAGGAAGTAGCGCGTTTGCTGCAGCGCCTGCACGACGTGCCGGCGATGGTCCAAGAGGTGCTGGATCGAGAAGCCAAGGTTGCCGACGTCGCTCACCAAATTGCGTCAACGCGTGACTTTTTCTTCCTGGGACGAAACGTTGGTTTTCCGACCGCACTCGAGGGCGCCCTCAAGCTGAAAGAAATCACCTACGTTCACGCTGAGGGGTACCCCGCGGGAGAACTCAAGCACGGTCCTCTGGCGCTCATTGAACCGGGCGTTGTCGTGGTGGCATTGATGACCGATGACATACTGCGCGACAAACTGCTGTCGAATCTGGCCGAGGTAAAGAGCCGAGGAGCAACAGTGCTCGCCGTTGCGCATGACGGCGACTCCCAAGTCGCCGCGGTGGCCGACTACGTCATCTGCGTACCGGCGACGGAGTCGCTCTTTACTCCCCTCGTCGACATGGTCGCGCTGCAACAACTCGCGTATCACCTTGCTCGCGAACGGGGACTCAACGTCGATCGTCCGCGTAATTTGGCCAAAACCGTCACGGTCGAATGAGCCAGATCGTCGGCGTCGGGCTCGACCTTGTTGACGTGGAGCGTTTTGCTCAGGTGCTTCGACGTCGACCTCGGGTGATCGACCGCCTATTTACGTCTCGGGAAATCGCCGACGCCAATCATCGACCCGAACGTCTCGCGGCCCGATTTGCCGCGAAGGAAGCCACCTGGAAGGTGCTCGGAGTGGGCCTCGGAGCCGTTCGTTTTCGTGACGTGGAAGTGTGCCGAGACCCGAGTGGCGCTCCGAGCCTGCGCTTGAGCGACGGCGCGGCACGACGTGGCGATGAACTCGGCGTCAACTCGTGGCTCGTTACTCTCAGTCATTCGGCGCTGAGCGCCGGCGCGGTGGTCATTGGAACGAAACTGTGATCGCGCTGCTAAGCCAAAGCGAAATGCGCGACGCTGACGCGCTCGCCGTTCAGAAATACGGCAGCGGCGAACTCGTCGCTCGTGCGGGGTGCGCCCTCGGCGCCACGGCGCGCGGCATGTTAAAGGGCATCTACGCCAAGAAGGTTGCGGTGGTCGCCGGTCCGGGTCTCAACGGTGCCGACGGTCGCGTCGCGTCGCAGTGGTTAGCCCAGCGCGGCGCACAAGTCAGCGTGTTTGACGCCACGAACGCTCCTCACACTCTGGACGGTTACGACCTCGTGATTGACGCGGCGTACGGCCTCGGGTGTTCTCGCGACTACTTTGCACCAAATGTCGATGACCGCACACTGGTTCTCGCCTGCGATCTGCCCTCGGGAGTTGACCCCGATAGTGGCCAGTTGCTGGGGCGACCCATGGTCGCCGACGTGACGTTGGCCTTCGGTGCGTTCAAACGCGCGCACCTCATTGGCCCGGCTCGCGAGTTCGTGGGCGAGCGGCGTTGTGCGCAACTGGGAATCGTTTCTCACTCTCGCAGTGGCGTCGTGCAGCACGACGATCTCGCGAACTTTGTTCGCCAGCACCGCGACGATCACAAGTGGCGCCACTCGGTGCTCGTAGTGGCCGGTTCTGCGACCATGCTCGGAGCGGCACAACTCGCCGTCACGGGTGCGCTGTGCGCGGGAGCGTCCATGGTGCGCGTGTGCGTACCGGGACTTAAGGCCGGTCGATTCGGCGAGCTGCCCGGCGAGGCCGTTCGTTTGGAATCGAGTGTCGAGGGACTGAACGAGATCACGGTATCGGTCTCGACACGCCTACACGCTGTTGTCATTGGTCCCGGCCTCGGTAGAACTCCCGCGATTCGCCAAGCCGTTCGCTCACTCGTCGATCGCTGTCGCGTGCCGCTGGTGCTGGACGCCGATGCTCTTCACGCCGTGGACGTTCGCTGGCTGGCCAATCGACAGTTTCCTGATTCACCCGTCATCCTCACGCCGCACGAGGGTGAGTTCACCGCCCTCGTTGGCAGCGAACCCGGAGATGACCGAATCTCTGCCGCGTCAGAGCTCGCCGCACAGACGCACTGCACGGTTCTTTTGAAGGGACCAATAACTGTCGTGGCGGACCCCAACGGAGACGTTCGCGTTGTCACTGCCGGCACGTCGGCGCTTGCGACCGCGGGAACGGGCGACGTTCTCGCTGGGATGATTGGTGCGGCGCTCGCGCGAGGTCACGCTGCGTTAGCGGCGGCGTCACTGGCCGCACAGTTGCACGCTGAAGCGGGCCAGCGCCTCGTGACCTACGGGGGTGCGCACCGCTTAGGTGACGCGGTGGGCGACGTACTCGGAGAGTTTGCTCATGGCGGTTGAGGGAGTTCGTCGACCGGCGTGGGCTGAAATTAGTCGTTCGGCGCTGCGCCATAACGCGGCGGTCATGCGCGAACTTTTGGGCGACACCGCAGTGTGCGCCGTCGTCAAGGCCAACGGTTACGGCCACGGTGCGTTACTCGCCGCGGAGACCTTGGCGAGCTCGGGAGCAGCGGGCCTCGCGGTGGCCATCTTCGACGAAGGCTTTGAACTGCGCAACGCTGGATTGACCGATCCCATTCTCCTGCTCGCTGAAACGCCGCGCGAAACCGTGCGTGACGCCCTCGAAGCGGCACTCACTCTCACGATTGGATCCGTCGACGGAGCGCGCGCCGCCGTCAGTGAAGCCGCCGCGCTAGGAGGGCGACACAGCGTTCATTTAAAGATCGATACCGGAATGCATCGCATGGGAATTAGCCCCGACGAACTGGACGACACCCTCGACGTCCTGACGTCATCACCCAACGTGGTGATTGAAGGTATCTATACGCATTTTTCCGTGGCGGATTCGTCGACCGCGAGCGACCGCGCTTACTGCGTCGAGCAGTTGGCGCGTTTTGATGCGGCATTGGCGCGCGTGCGTGCGCGTGGAATTGAACCCGCCATCATCCACACGGCGAACTCCGCCGCCGCCATTGGAATTGTTGAGTCGCGGCGCACGATGGCCCGTGTTGGTCTCGCGCTGTACGGATATCTGCCGGACCCGGCGCTGGGCGCCGTGCTGAGTGAACGCAATCTGCAGTTGCGACCCGCAATGTCGCTTCACGCTCGCGTCACGGCCGTTCGCCAACTCGCAGCGGGTGAGCGCCCGAGCTACGGACGTCGACGTGAGCTGGCTGTTTCGTCCTGTGTCGCGACCGTCCCGTTTGGATACGCCGATGGCTATCCCCGCCGAATGTTTGACGCCGGCGCCGAGGTACTCATTAATTCGCAGCGTTACCCACTCGCCGGAGCAGTGACGATGGACCAGTTGGTAGTGGACTGCAACGGCTCCTCAGTGGCCGTTGGCGACGAGGTTGTGCTGCTCGGCACTCAGGGTGCTCACACGCTCAGTGCCGAGACCTGGGCAACCTGGGCCGGCACCATCACCTGGGAGATTCTCTGCGGCATTGGCGCACGCGTTCCACGCGTTGTTGTGGAGTAATGGACGACCTGTTCGTGCGCGCATCGACGTGCACTCGCTGTGAGCTGTCACTGACGCGCCAGCGAGTGGTCGTCGGATCTGGCTCCTACGACGCTGCACTCGTAGTTATTGGTGAGGCGCCCGGAAAGAGTGAAGACGAATCGGGCCTGCCCTTCATTGGTCGAAGTGGTCAACTGCTCTTCTCGCTGATTGAGGAAGAAACCGGTCTCACCCGCGAGGAATGCTTTGTGACCAGTGTCGTCAAGTGCCGCCCGCCCGCTAACCGCACTCCACGGCGCGTTGAGATCGAGGCGTGCTCGCTGTGGTGGGACGAACAGGTCGAACGTTTCGCCGACGCCATCATGGTGACGCTGGGTAATACGGCCGCACGCGCGGTGCTTAAGACCTCGGCCAAGATTGGTGACCTGCACGGACAGGTCATTCAGTTGGGAGCCCTCAGCGTTGTTCCGACCTATCACCCGGCCGCGGCGCTGCGCGGGGTGCCTAACGTGACGGCCATGATGCGAAGCGATCTGCGAGTAGTTGCAGCCCTACTGAGTGGAAAGCGCTCGTGAGTTGGAGTCGTCACTGCACCAGCGCTCTTGACACTCAACGAGCCGGTGAAGAGTTTGCCCGGGTACTTCAACCAGGTGACGTTGTCTTGTTGGACGGCCAGCTCGGTGCGGGCAAGACGACTTTTACGCAGGGGGTCGCTCGTGGACTGGGCGTTCGTGAGCGCGTCACGAGCCCGACTTTTACCGTTGTGCGTCAACACGACTGTCACAACGCTCAGGGAATTAAGACCCTTCATCACGCGGACGTCTATCGAGTTGAGCACCTCGGCGAGGTGCTGGATTTAGCACTCGGCGAGCTCGTTGAAGAAGACGCAGTGGCGCTGGTCGAGTGGGGAGAACTCGCTGCGTCGGTGTTCGGAACTGACGTCATGACACTCACCTTTCGTCTTGACGACGATGAGTCGCGAACACTGTGCGTCTCGGGGCCGCTCAGCGATGGTCGCGTAACGGAGCTAATCGAGTGGAGCGCCGAATGAATATTTTGGCGATTGAGACCGCCACGACGGCGTGCGCGATTGGTCTACATACCAACGGACGCTCGTACATACGAATACTGGACCTCGAACGCCGCCACACCGAGGTGCTGACGGCGGGAATTCGCGATCTGCTCAGCGAGCATTGCCTGGTTGCTCGCGATCTCACTCGCGTTGTAGCCGACCGAGGACCCGGACTTTTTACGGGTTTACGCGTCGGGATCGCCACCGCGCAGGCACTCGCCCACGGAGTCGGAGCCGAGATGGTCGCCGCGACGTCACTCGAACTCTTGGCGCGCAGCGCCGCGCGAAGCGGAGTGCGCGGAGCAATGTACGCACTCGTTGACGCGCGACGGGGAGAACTTTTTGCGCAGTCCTTTGAGTTAACCAACGACGTCGACGGGCTCGAAGCTACGGGTCCCGCGTTGGTAACAACTCCCGATGAAATCATCCAGCAGTTGAACAAGGCTGAGCACACCGTCACGATTAGTGGCGACGGGGTGCAGCGTTACGGTGATCTATTCGCGTCGATTGGCCAGGTACAGATTCGAGTTGACGTGGTGCCGTCACTCGATGAGATGTTGGCCATTGCTCAGTGGCGTAGCGCGTGTGAAGAAATTGTGCCGCTCTACTTGCGCGAAGCCGACGCCGTGGCGAACTTCACGACCCGTCAGCGCTCCTCATGATGACTGAGACGCCGTGGCGAATTCGAACCGTGGCGCGACGGGACCTGCCCGAGATTCTCGAGATTGAAAATGCGCAGTTCCCCGAACCGTGGAGCCGGCGCATGCTGCTCGAAGAGATCACGAACTCAGAGAATCGGCGCTACAGCGCGGCTTTCGAAAACGGTGTGCTGCTCGGGTACCTCGGCGTGATGTTTGTTCTGGACGAGATGCACATCAACACCCTGGGTACTCGGCCCGAGCACCAAAGTCGTGGCGTGGCGTCCTCGCTGCTCGAAGAGGTCTGGCCAGCAGCCATTGAGCGTGGGTGCGAACGGGCCACGTTGGAGGTCGCAAGCTCCAATCTGCGGGCTCAGGAGCTGTATCGACGCTTCGGATTCGCGCCAGTAGGAATTAGGAAGAACTACTACAGCCGAATTGGCGAAGATGCACTCGTGCTGTGGGCCGACATCACGACGCGCCCGTTGCTTGATAACTCCATTTAACGTGACGTCATGACCGTTGTTCTGGGAATTGAAACGAGCTGCGACGAAACTGCCGCCGCGGTCGTCGACGACCGTTTCGCGGTTCGCTCGTCCGTAGTCGAGTCGTCGATTGATCAGCATCGAGCGTTCGGCGGCGTCGTTCCCGAGCTCGCGGGACGCGCGCACCTGCACACGATCAGCGAGGTGGTGTTGCGCGCGCTAAGCGAAGCTGGTTTAGATCCGCTCGCCCCGCAGATCGATGCCGTTGCCGTCACGAGCGGTCCCGGATTGGTTGGATCGTTGCTCGTTGGCTTGTCGGCCGCGAAAGGCTACGCACTCGCGTGGGATATTCCCTTTGTGGGTGTCAATCATCTCGAAGGTCACCTCTTTGCGCCGCTGCTCGAAAACCCCGAAATGAAATGGCCAGTTCTAACGCTGTTGGTTTCGGGCGGTCACAGCGCACTGGTGCTGCACGAATCGCCCGGGGTTCACCGTGTACTGGGCGAGACCATCGACGACGCCGCCGGCGAGGCGTACGACAAGGTCGCTCGATGGTTGGGTCTCGGTTATCCCGGAGGTCCCGTCATCGACAAACTGGCCCAGGGCGGTGACCGCAGTGCACTGAAGTTGCCCGTCTCCATGACGGGCGCCACTTTGGACCTGTCCTTTTCAGGACTGAAGACCGCCGTGGTTCGCGCGAGTGAAAAGTTTCCCGATGTCGCGCTCGCTGACGTCGCCGCAGCGTTTCAGAGCGCGGTCGCCGAACAGTTACTGAGAAAAACCCGTCAAGCCCTCGATGAATACGACGTCGCCGGTGTCGCGCTCGCGGGCGGAGTCGCTGCCAATTCGGCCTTACGCGCCGGCATGGCGGAGTTGGCCGAGCAGCGAGGTCTCGAATGTCATCTGCCGAGTTTCGCTAACTGCACCGACAACGCGGCGATGATCGCCGCAGCCGGGCTCTACCGCTTTATGCACGACGGACCGAGTGCACACGAACTGGGAGCGACGCCGAACTGGTCGCTCAGTCAACTCTCGTGACAAGTCGCTGGGTCAGCTTCGACGTGAACCAGGCGAGCGAGAGCCCGTTTGTGCAGTTTGATCGTTGGTTCGACGAGGCGCGCAGTGTCGTTCGTGAACCGGAGGCGATCACGATTGTGACCTCGACGCTGACGGGACGTGCGAGCGCACGCATGGTGCTGCTGCGTCACCGAAGTGAACGCGGGTACGGATTTTTTACCAACTACAACTCGCGCAAGGGATCCGACCTCTCGGAGAACCCTTACGCATCGATCCTCTGGTACGCCGAGCCACTAGGTCGCCAAGTTCGAATCGAGGGTCCCGTTGAAAAACTGGAGGACGCCGTGAGTGACGCCTACTTCGCGTCACGTCCTCGGGGTCACCAGATCAGTGCGCACGCGAGCGACCAGAGCGCCCCGTTAGAGAGCCGCAGCGAAATT
>JANXTQ010000082.1 GCA_025352305.1 Actinomycetes bacterium | reverse complement strand
TACTCAGGGCTTTGCCGCACAGATCGCCTCCTCGGCGGTGATTTTGTCGTCCAGCCACTTCGGACTGCCCCTTTCGACTACTTATGTTGCGACCGGATCAATTGTTGGCGCCGGTGTCGCGGTACCTCCACACCGGGTTCGATGGCACCTGCTCGGCCGAGTCGGAACTGCTTGGCTCATAACCCTTCCGACCGCAGCTCTTTTTGGTGCTGTCGCTTTTTGGATTCAGTCGCTCATGGGAGTGAGCGTGGGAGTTGTTGTTGTTGGTCTTATGGTCGCGACTTACTGCACCGCAATATTCGTGCGCTCCCGTCGCTCCGTCGTGAGCGCGACGAACGTGAATGAGCCGTGGGAACATGACGGTGCACTGCAAGGATCGCTGACGCTGACGAGTGCCGCATGAGCGCGACTGCGCCGGTCTCGACGCCGTTAGTCAAGTGGTCCGCGCTGGAACAGATACTGATGTTTTCGCTCGTGAGCGGCATCGGGATTGTGGGTCTCGTCTCGCTCGGAACCTTCTCGTTAGCCCGAGCGCGCGATCACGCCCTCGCACAGGGCATTCGATACGTCAACTCACTCTCGGTGATCCTGTGTTCTCTCGTGACGCTCGGTGCCGTTGGTTGGGGTCTGTACCTCATTTCGCACAAGGGCTGAGCTTGCCAGCGGTCAGACTGTGAGTGTGCAGCGCTCAACTCTTCGGGGTCAATTTGTAGAACTAGTTCCCCTCGAACGCTCGCACGTTGGTGATCTCGTCGCAGCCGCCACCGAGGATCGCGCCAGTTATCAGTTCACAACCGTTCCTGATTCGATTGAAGCAATGACGCACTACGTCGAGGTGGCTCTCACCGATGAAGAGGCTCGTTGGGCACAACCATTCGTCGTTCGTCAACTAAATGACCAGCGAATTGTTGGCTCCACCCGCTACCTAGACATTGACTACTGGGCCGCTAGTTTGGCGCGGCCGCATTCGCCGGTACAAACTGCAGACCGAGAGTTTCCTCGTGTCGGCGAAATTGGCGCGACGTGGTACGCAGCGTCCGTTCAACGAACGCGAGTCAATACGGAGTGCAAACTGCTGCTGTTGGAGCTCGGTTTTGATTCGTGGGGCGTCGAAAGGGTCAGCTTTAAAACAGATTCTCGCAACACATCCTCGCGAACCGCAATTGAACGTTTGGGCGCACAGTTTGAAGGTCTGCGCCGTGCGCACGTGCTCGGGGTCGATGGAGTAATTCGAGATTCCGCTTACTACTCAATCATCGCAAGTGAATGGCCCAGCGTTCGCCAGCGCCTCGAAAACCGCCTCCGGGGCTAGCAGTTCAACGGAGTTCTGGGCTAAATAATCACTCACGCACTGTTTCGTCGAGCGGATTGATTCCTTGAGTGACGTCGTTAAGAAAAACGAGAGCCAAGAGTTCATGTTGCGTCTCTACGTACTTCACGAGCGGATTACCTCTGCCTTTTAGGTTGCAGTTGGTTCGATCAACTGCGTGTCAAGAGTGACCTCTTAACACGCATCTGAAAGTTCCATTCTGAAGTGCCCCATCATCTAGGAGGAGTTTTAATGAAAAAAACCATTCGAGGGACTGCCGGGGCCGCAATGGTCGCCGTCAGCCTGCTCGCTGCAACGTTGCCTGCGGGCGCGAGTTTTTCCATTGACAAGATTATGAAGAACGATCTCAACGTCAAGGTCCTTCCGGCCTCAACGCTGAACATGGGTGGTTCCAGTTTCGATGCTCCGCTGGTTCAAGCTGCTGAGACGCAGTGGAACACCGTTACCGGTAAAGCGCCGTTTGCTAGTTACAACACCAGTAAGTCGGGAGTTGGTCGTGCTAACGCGATTAGCGGAAGTTACAACATTGGTTTCTCGGACTTTCCTCTGAACATTGCTGGCCCTGACGTTGGTGCGGGCAGTTCGGACCCGTCAGAGACAACGGCGAACTACGTCCAAGTGCCTGTCGCGCTCGGTGGAGTGGCGATCATTTTCCACTTCGGAACCGGCATCTCGGGAACGACTGGCGCGCTCATGAAGAAGTACCCCATCACGGTAAACGGTTTGACTTTGGCCAAGATTTTTGCTGGCAAAATCGGATTTTGGGATGACGCGGCAATCGCCAAGACCAATCCTCACCTTGTAGTCAAGGGCAAGTTCCTACTTCCCCACTTGGCGATTGCAGTCATGAGTCGCACTTCGGGTTCGGGAACCACCTTTGTTTTGCAGGACTACTTGAACCGCGTGGACAAGAGTGACTTTCCGGCCGCTTCCTCGGCTTCATTCACCCACGCTGCGGCAACGTTCTCAAACTCGGGCCTTTTGGACTCAGGCGTGCACAGCACGCTCGGAGCAATTGGTTACGTTGAGTATGGATACGCGTTGGCTAACAACTCGTTGACGATGAGCTTGGTGAACAAGTCAGGTAAGACCGTTGCTCTGACGGGTGCCGCAGTGTTGGCCGCCGCGACCGCTGGTCTTGTCTACATAAAGGCCCACGGAGGATTTAGCACCGCGGCCCTCAACAACTTCTCGATCAATAACCAAACCGGTGCGACGGTCTACCCGATCGCCGGCTTCAGTTACGCCATCGTGAAGAAGGCCCAGGCCGACAAGAACACCGGTATTGCGACTGTTAAGTTCCTCGACTTCCTGTCTCACCAGGGCGGCGGCACCACAAACGCCAACACCTTCGGTCAGGACCTCTCGGACAATAACGGTTACGTTGCACTGCCTGCCTCGTTGCAGATCGTTGCTCGCACCCTCATCACCGGCGTCACCTTCGGTGGCAAGTCGATCTTGAGCGCGACTAACTAGATTTCCCTCAGTAAGAGTCTGTCCGAGGAGTTTGATGACCACAGTTGTTGAACCGTCGGATCAGACGCTGATCACGACAACCGGCCGGGGGCGTAAGCCCTCGGCCGGTTCTGATCGTCCCTATCGAACTCTGCTCGCGATCGTTTCTGCGATTTTCATTGCGATCGCGATTCTCTTTTTTTATTCGATAATTTCTAAATCAATTCCGGGTTGGCGTCAGACCGGACTCGGACTGTTGTACCGCACTAACTGGAACTACGGAAGTTCCCAGTACGGCGGACTGCCACTATTCGTTGGCACCGCGTTGACGACTGGGATCGCGCTGCTGCTCGCCGTACCTGTTGGTATTGGGTCGGCTCTCGCGATTGCCTTTCTCGTTCCTCGCCCGATTCGCTTGGTGGTCTCTTCAGTAGTGGAACTGCTTGCCGTTGTCCCCTCGGTGATCTACGGCGTATGGGGACTACTCACCATGGAGAGTTTCTTGAACCAAAAGGGCGAGCCGTGGTTAAAAAATCTCACGGGCGGACATTGGCCCTTTAGCGGCGTTCCCATTGGACTCGGAATAATGCTCGGCGGCATCGTTCTGTCGGTCATGATCTTGCCAACAATCACGGCAATTTCTCGAGACGTCTTCGGCGCACTGCCGAATGAACTGATCGAAGGCGCACTCTCCATCGGTGCGACGAGATCTCAAGTACTTCGCAAAGTAGTTATTCCGGCGTGTCGTCCGGGGCTGCTCGGTGCCGTGACGCTGGGCACCGGACGAGCGTTGGGCGAAACTATTGCGCTGTACTTCTTGCTGGGCGGAGTGCCCTCAATTCATTCCTTGTGCAACTCACTGTTCTGTACGGGAGGCACTTTTGGATCTGAGATCGCGGGCAACTTCGGCCAACGAAACGACCCTGTCAGTTTTGGGATTCTCTGCTGCTTGGCCATGATTCTGATGGTGATTGTCGGTGCGGTGAACTTGGGAGCACGCGCCATTGTGCGGCGAAATCTTCAAAGGATGTTGCCGTGAGTACTGATGTGGTGGAGCTCGATCAGGAAGTCGAACCGGAGGATCGTCGCGCCTTCGTTCAGCGCCAGTCTCGTGAACATTATGGACGTCGAGTTTTCTTGTCACGCGCCTTTCTCTCACTGCTAATCGTCAGCCTGCTCGTGGCCTTCATCCCTTTGTTTTCGATCGTGCAAAACGTGATCGGACACGGCTGGCACTTCCTCACGTGGCGCTTTTTGAGTACTCCCGAGCAACAACCCGACATCTTTCACCAGTCCGCCATTGGCGGAGTTTCCAATGCGATCACGGGAACAGTGCTCATCGATGGAGTAGCCATGCTCGTGGCCGTGCCGCTGTCGATCCTGTTGTCTATGGCGCTGTTTGAGTCGAAGGGTCGACTGATGCACGCTCTTCGCCTCTACACCGAGGTCATGGTGGGACTTCCTTCGATTCTCGTGAGTTTCTTCGTCTTCGCGATGGTCGTCACACCATTCCTCGCGGCTTCGGGTTACTACTTCACCGCCCTCGCCGGGGTCATTTCTCTCACACTTCTCATGATTCCTCTCATGACCGTGGCGTGTGAGGCTGCGCTGCGCGACGTTCCCGTGACCTACAGCGAGGCGGCATTGGCGCTCGGCGCGCGTAAATCTCGAGTGATGATGCGAGTGCTGCTGCCCTACGCCTTTCCGCGAATGCTGACCGGAATCATGTTGTCACTGTCGCGTGCGGTCGGAGAAACCGCACCGATACTCTTTCTGATCGGCACCTCGCTGGTGACCAATTGGAGCCTCTGGTCGGAACAGACGACGCTTCCGACCCAGATTTTTCATAATCTCGATTCGAACAATCCCTATCTCCGCAACGCGTGTTGGGGAATTGCGTTAATTTTAATTACCGCAGTGTTCGTCTTGAACTTAACTAGTCGAGTGATCGTCGCTCGATCCTTGAGGGGACGAAAGTGATGGATATGAGTTCAGTAACCAATGAGATGACCGAACCGTTCGCACCTCCAACCATTTCGATTGGATCTTTGGTCGACCAGATTCCCAGTAACGCGCCGGCGGAGACCGTGCTCTCTCTTCGTGACGTCGCGGTGACTTTCAATTCCAAGGTGGCAGTGCGCGACGTAAGTTTCGACGTCGCCAAGAACCGCGTCACGTCCATGATCGGACCATCAGGTTCGGGCAAGACCACGTTGCTACGCGCCATGAACCGACTCCACGACTTAACCAAAGGCGCAGTCGTCTCGGGCACCCTTGAGCTCGACGGCGAAGATATCTACCGCGGCTCAATCCCCACGACACTTCTGCGCAGCCGAATTGGCATGGTCTTTCAACGACCCAACCCGTTTCCCACAATGTCGATCTATGACAATGTCGCATCGGGCCTGAGGTTCAACGGAATCAAGAAGAAAGCGTTCCTTGATGACGCGGTCGAGCACGCGCTCACGTCGGCCGCCCTGTGGGAGTCAGTAAAAGGCCGAATGAAAGCGGCGGCCGGAACTCTGTCCGGTGGCGAACAACAACGACTCTGCATCGCTCGCGCTCTCGCGGTCGAGCCGGAGATTCTCTTAATGGACGAGCCCACTTCCTCTTTGGACCCCGTTTCGACCCAACACATTGAAGATCTGATGTCGACGCTCAAGGAGATCGTGACGATTGTGATCGTGACGCACAACATGCAGCAAGCGGCGCGGGTCTCCGACGATTGCGCCTTTTTGTTGATGGGTGAGGATCGAGCCGGAGAGTTGATTGAGTTCGCGTCAACCGAAAAGATATTTACCAATCCGAGCGATAAGCGCACGTTGGACTACATCCAAGGACGTTTCGGCTGAACCCACTGGCGTGGCAAACTGGCCACGTCGAGGGGGAGTGATGCCAGGTTCATTGTGGTCAAAGGGTGCGAGTGAGCTCGCCTCACTTATTCGGAGTCGCGAAGTTTCCTCCCTCGAAGTGATTGAATCGCACCTGGAGCGCATCAGCGAGGTCAACGGCGCTCTCAACGCCGTTGTGGAAGTACTGGCCGACTCGGCGCGCATCAGCGCACGAGCAGCCGACGCCGCGGCTTCGAGTGGATCGAACCTCGGAGCGTTTCACGGTGTTCCCATTTCGGTCAAGACCAATATCGACGTCGAGGGGTCCGCCACCACCGAGGGCGTAACGGCTCTAAAAGACAAGATTGCTTCGAGTGACGCACCCTTGGTCGCCAAAATGCGCGCCGCTGGAGCGATCGTTCTTGCTCGTACCAACATGCCGGACTTCGGCCTACGAATCAATTCAGAGTCTCAACTCTTCGGAGCGACGCACAACCCGTGGAACCGCGCGCTAACGGCGGGAGGTTCGAGCGGCGGTGAAGGCGCCGCCATTGCCAGCGGGATGAGTCCGCTCGGATTTGGTAACGACATCGGCGGTTCGCTGCGTAATCCAGCCTTCGCGTGCGGAATCGCCAGTATTAAGCCAAGTTTTGCTCGCGTCGCGGCCGCCAACGACACCGACTCGCAGGGTCCTCTGCTTCACGCTCAACTGATGTTGACTCACGGACCCATGGCTCGTCACGTGGGCGACGTGAGAGACGCACTTCGCGTCGTCATGGGTTCCGATCCGCGGGACCCCTACGCGCTCGACGCACCCTTAGAAGGCCCGCCGCGAGCCAAGCGCGTCGCACTGGTGCCCGAGCCGGCCGGTGGCGCCACGCACGCCGATATTTCCAATGGCGTGCGCGCGGCGGGACGAGCGCTGGAGGCACAAGGTTACGAAGTCGACGAAGTGAGCCCACCCATGCTCGAAGAGGCGTACTTTGCTTGGATCGAGCTCTGGTACTGGGGTCTCGAAAACCATTGGCCGAGCATTAAGCACATGCTGGGCGACGACGGTCGGCGATTCCTAGAATTAACGACAGTCGACATGGGCCAACGAAGTAGCGGATCTCTTTCGTCTATGCAGCAACGCCGCTACACCATCGGCGTTGCATTCCAACAGTTCTTTGATCGATACCCGATCATCGTTGGTCCGACATGGAGTCAGCCTCCCTTCGCTCTGGGCTGGGATATTTCCAGCATGGAAAATGCCTTCGCCGTATCGGAGATGTTCCGCTTCGTACTTCCCGCAAATGTTCTCGGCCTTCCGGCGGCGTGTGTGGCGAGCGGGCTTGCCAACGGGCTGCCTATGGGAGTTCAAGTCATTGCGTCGCGCTTTCGCGAGGATCTCTGCTTGGACGCTGCTGAAGCCATTGAACGTGAAATGGGCGTCTTAACGCCGATTGACCCTCGGGGCTAGTGAGTGAGGCCGGCGGCCTTCGAACTGCCGGGAACGTACATCATCAATAGGGCCATTGTGTGAGTGGAGCGATACGCCACGCGAGTAGGCACCCAGTCGTGGGTGCGTAAAAAGTGCAGGTTGCGCGTTGGTAAAAGCGCGTCGACCGGGGCGAGCAGTTTTCCGGGAGTTCGAGCGGTCTCGCCGACGTACCAGAGGCGAGTCGAACTCGTATGGATTAATCCGTAGACCCAGTTGGGGAAAAAGTATTCATCAGAAATCACAACCTGGCGCTCGTAGCTGACGACGTGAAAACCCTGCGACCAGTCGAAGAAGGTTTTCTTAAAGGAGACTCCCGTTCGACTGAGCGAATCGTCCGACCACGTAAATGTCAGCCAGGGATCCACCACGATGTAGTCCGTGCTCTTTACGTGTGGATGGAACTCGGAGTACAGGGCTCTCAGATTTATGGTCGGGTAGTTGGCACGACTTCGTTCGCCGACGACCAGAAACGACGCCGCAGCGACGACGGCCCCTACCAAAAAATACCGAGACCACTGTCGCCAACGACTCTGGAGTTGACTCACCAATGAGCCAAAGAGCAGTAGGACGCCGGGATAGATCACTTCGTCAGTTCGACCACCGCCAAAGGGGCTGACTGTTACTAGGGCGAGTGCTACGGCCATCGCCAAAGACAGGGCCGGCGCGACAAACTCTCCGGGTTCGCGCAACTTGCGACGAAACAGTCCCCATATCGGCACGCCAGTCACGACGAGCAGGACAGCGGCTACGACGATGGCAATCACGATGCCGGCCGCCGTAATTGACTTACTCGGATCGGGCGGGTGGCCGGTGGGAACGCCAATCATCCAGTGGAAAAACTGCGTTGACATGGTTTGTAAGGAGAACAGAAACTTGTGAACCGTCGAAAAGGTTAAGAGATATCCGCGATTGGTCCAACCCACGTGCAGCCCATGCGACAATCGACGAAGCCAAATCAGGTATTCGACAATGAGCGTGATCAACGACGCACCCACGATGATCGCGACGTCCGAGCGCCGACTGCGCTCACGCCAGGCAGTGAGTATGGCCACCGCCGCGATCGGAGCAATCACCACGATGGTCGTGGCGGAAATGAGAAGAGAAAGTGTGCTCGTAGCGCCCAACGCGGTCGCGGCGCGTCGCGACGGTTCACGGCGCCAGCGCTCAAATAGCCACCACAGCGCACACGCCAACAAGATGTCCAGGTTGTACTGCTTAATGCGTGTGGAGTAAGTAATCGCTACGGGACTCGCCGCGATGACCAACGCTGCGAGAAACGGCACGGGCCACCACAGTTTGAAGTATCGGAGCAAGAAAAAGACGGCGACAATGGCGGCCAGCCCCGAAATGAATACTGGCAGTTGAGCCCACCACAGTGAGTGGGGATGAAGGCCAATCCAAAACCGCATCGCCAAAGTAAATAGCGGAGTCGTATCGACCATGTGCACCGCAGAGCTGAGGTGAACCTTGGTCGAAAGAACCACCCAGGCGTCGTCGAACCACGGATCGGAGTTACTAAATCCGTAGGCACGAACAACTGCGCCGAAGAGGACAATGAGCGTAAGCGCACTGCCCGCGAACCAGAGGTGCTTAGACCTCGTGATGTTCTCGGTAGTCACTGCGGCATTTTACACGGGCGCCTTCGCACCGCTTGAGTGTTTCGCAGAACAAAACGGTCATGCAGCGACGAAGATACGTGCTCACTGAGTAGATTTTTACTGACTCGCTACGAGGAGGCTGTGGTGGCCGAAGGCCAAATTGA
>JANXTQ010000074.1 GCA_025352305.1 Actinomycetes bacterium | reverse complement strand
CCAGAATTCGTGTAAATCGCCGACCGGTCACCATCAGACCGCCGAGACCCATGAGCACGAGATAGACAACGTGCACCACGGTCGCAGCGGAGAACTGGCCAAAGGAACAACTACGCAGTAGCGCTGCGGACTGATAGAGCGGAGAAAACGTCACGATGACGGCCAACCATCCGGGATAGAGCGCGATGGGAAAAAAGGTTCCCGAAAAAAGAAATATTGGAAGTTGCACCAACGCAACCGTGTCAAAGTCCTGCCAACTACGCAGCCACGTACACGCGGCCAGTCCCACGCAGGCGAACGCAAACGACGTGAGAACTGCGGCCGGGAGAGCCAAAAACAGCCAGCCCGATTTGTAGTCGCCGAGCGCCACCATGCACACGATGAACGATCCGGAGTACATCACGCCGCGAAGTAGCGACCACAGAACTTCGCCGAGGGCAATGTCGTTGACATTGAGCGGCGTCGCCAGAACGGGATCGTACGTATGAGAGACCTTCAGCTTAAAAAATGTGTTGTACAACGCGTCAATCACCGCACCGTTCATTGCGGAGGTGGCGAGCATTCCCGGTGCTACAAAAGTGGCGTAAGTAATCACCAGAGTTCCCACGTGAATGTGGCCCACCAGCGAATTGAGTCCGATACCGAGGCTCAGTAAGTAGAACAGCGGTTCAAAAAATCCCGATATGAACAACATCCAGTGACGTCGATACGTCATGAAGTTTCGTTCCAGAATGTGAATGGACCGACGCGATCCAAACTTCAGCGTCGGTGTTATGCGCAGCAGTACTGACATCACACCACCAATCGACGACGAATGAGTCGACGCGCTAGCAACCAACCGACTGCGCTGAGAGCGATCAGGACGAACGCGTGAAGCGCGAGCGCCCAGTGCCACGGTGATCCAAAAGTCACCGCGCGCGCCAGCGCGACACCGTGATAGAGCGGCATGAGTTGCACCACCCAGCGCAGGTAGCTCGGATACTGATGAAGTGGATAGAAGGTCGCAGAGAACAAGAACATCGGAACAACGAGAAATCGTTGAATCGTTGCGAAGGCCGTGTCGGACTCCAAGGTCAGTGAGTACGCCGCCAGGATGGTGGCAAACGACATGCCCGTCGCCAAGCCGACGAGTGGCAGCAACACCGCCCACCACGACGAAACCGCGCCGAACGTGGCAATAATTGCGGCGTAGACCGCTGAGGTCGCGACGAGACGTACTGCCACCCACGCCAGCTTGCCCGTTATTACGTCCTCGGGCTCGAGCGGAGTGGCAATCGCGGCCTGATAGGTGCGGACCCACTTCACCGCACCGAGAATCGGCCACATGCACTCGTTGCACGCGAGGTTCATCGCCGTAATGGCGAGGAGTCCCGGCGCCACGAAGTGCAAATAGCTCTGTCCTTCGACGAGTCCGGTGTGCTTGGAGACGAGGTGGCCAATTCCAATTCCCATTGACAAGAGGTACAGAATCGGAAACATGAAACTGCTGATGACCGATGCGCGCCACGTTTGGGCATAAAAGGCTCCGTGGTACCAGAGCGCGCGGCGCCACGGCGCCCAGCCCGGCGCGCGGTCCGCGGAGGTGGTGGCGAGCAGCGTCATTCGACCAGCGTGCGCCCGGTCAGATGCAAGAACACGTCTTCGAGGGTGGATCGTCGAACGAGTGCGCTGCTCGGACTCAGACCTGCGGCGTGAACGGCACGCAGTGCATCGTCGCCGTCGTGTACGTACAGCAAGACTCGGTCAGGTAAAACTTCCACCCGCTCAGCCAAAGAGTTAAAAAACGCGAGGTCGAGCACGGCGTCAACTTCAAATCGAAGTTCCAACACCTCTCGTGTTGAATGCGATGTAATCAACTCACGCGGAGCGCCCTCGGCGACGATGTTTCCGTGATCCATGACGACCAGTCGGTCACAGAGATGCTCGGCCTCGTCCATGTAGTGCGTAGTAATAATGAGAGTCACGCCTTGGCTCTTCAGCCGGTACAGACGTTCCCACACGAGGTGGCGAGCTTGGGGGTCCAGTCCCGTCGTGGGTTCGTCGAGAATCAATAGATCGGGCCGATTGAGTAGTGAACGCGCAATCGTGAGGCGACGCTTCATTCCGCCCGACAGATCATCACAGCGATCTTTAGCGCGGTCACTTAATTGGGTGAACTCCAATAGTTCGCTAGCGCGCTCGCGAATCTCCTTGCGCGATAGATCGAAGTAGCGCCCGAACATCAATAGATTGTCGAGGACCGAGAGTTCTAATTCCAGCGTGTCCTCTTGGGGAACGACGCCAATTCGAGCGCGAATCGAGGGACCATCGACTCGTGGGTCCTGACCCAGAATGCGCAGTTCTCCCGATGTCGGGGCCGAAACGGCGGAGATCATTCTCATCGTGGAGGTCTTGCCGGCGCCGTTTGGTCCAAGGAATCCAAAACTCTCGCCGGACTGAACCGTGAAGTCCACGCCGTTGACGGCTCGAAACTCCCCAAAATCCTTGGTGAGTTGGCGCGCAGTTACCATCGGGGGCCTAGTGGTCACGACGGATGAGGTTAGCAATGCCTACTTACATCCATCCGCGCCGAAACAGCACTGCTCTACAAGAATGCGCTCGTAAGGACCCGGGCAGCTGCCAACTCCCGGTAATTCCTCGATGCATTAATAAAGGAGATCGTCAGTGACTGACATGTCGAATTCCCTCTCCGCAGCGCCGCGTGATGACCAGGCCTTTCACGTGGAGCAACGCGGTATTGACTTCGTTCCTGAAGCTGAACGCTGGGCCACGGCTCG